>NZ_JBFUCJ010000007.1:0-103447 GCF_056405295.1 Variovorax sp. P1_H2
CAGCACGTCCACAGCACGTCCATGCTCTGGGCGCGGGTGGTGCGCGGGGCGGCCTCGAGCGCGAAGGCGGTCAGGCCGGCCGCGGCCAGGCGCTGCAGGCCGGCGGCGTCGAAGGGGTTGAGCATGCCGATGAGCACCGCGCCGGGCTTCATCAGCGCGCACTCGCGATCGTCGGGGCTGCGCACCTTGAGCACGATGTCGCAGCCGAAGGCGCCCGCGGCATCGGCAATCTCGGCACCGGCGGCCTGGTAGGCCGCGTCGGTGACGCTGGCGGCCACGCCCGCGCCCGATTGCACCCGCACCACATGGCCTTGGGCCACCAGCTTCTTCGCGGTTTCCGGGGTCACGGCGACGCGGGTCTCGCCGGCTGTCGTCTCGGCAGGAACGCCTATTTGCATGGTTCTTTCTTTCGTGTCGAGGGTCTGCGTGCGCCGAGAATCAGCCGACGCGTTCAGTCGAAGTTCAGGATCACCTTCATCGCCTGCGATCGATCGGCCGCCAGCGCGAAGGCGCGGGCCGAGTCGCGGTACGAGAGCGTGGCCGAGATCAGCGGCTTGACGTCGACCAGCCCCTTGTTGAGCAGTTCCACCGCCACCGCGAATTCCTCGTGGAAGCGGAAGGCGCCGCGCAGGTCGAACTCCTTGGCGACGATGGTGTTGATCGGCAGCTGGATCTCGCCGCCCGCCAGCCCCAGCTGCACGATGATGCCGCGCGGCCGCAGCGCGTCGAAGGCGCCGACCAGCGCACGCGGGTTGCCGCTGGCCTCCAGCAGCACGTCGAAGCTGCCCTTGTCCTTGGCGAAGCGAGCCAGGCCGGCGGGCTCCTCGGCGACGTTGATCGCCTCGTCGGCGCCGACCTTCAGCGCCTTCTCGAGCGTCAGCGCGCCGACGTCGGTGGCCACGATGTGCGCCGCTCCGGCGCGCCGCGCCGCGATGATCGCCAGCGCGCCGATCGGCCCGCAGCCGGTCACCAGCACGCGCTTGCCGAGCAGCGGCCCCGCGCGCCGCACCGCGTGCAGCGCCACCGACAGCGGCTCGGCCATCGAGCCTTCGCCGTCGCTGACCGAATCCGCCAGCTTGTAGGCCTGGTGCGTCTCGACCACGATCTGCTGGCGGAAGGCGCCCTGCACATGCGGGTTGCGCATCGCGCTGCCGTAGTAGCGCATGTCCAGGCAATGGTTCTGCAGCCCCTGCTGGCAGAAGCGGCACAGGCCGCAGGGCCGGCTCGGGCTGATCGCGATGCGCTCGCCGGGCTGGAAGCCGGTGACGGCGGCGCCCACCGCCTCGATCATCCCGGCCACCTCGTGGCCCAGCACCATCGGCTGCTGGATGCGCACGGTGCCGAAGCCGCCGTGCTGGTAGTAATGCAGGTCCGAGCCGCAGATGCCGCCGCAGCGCACGCGCACCTGCAGCTGGTCGGCGCCCAGTTCGGCGGTTTCTATTTCCTCGACGCGCAGGTCGCCGGGGGCGTGAATGACAAGTGCTTCCATGGTCTTCCTCAGAGGGTTGCCGTCACGCCGCCATCCACGTAGAGGATGTGGCCGTTGACGAAGTTGGAGGCGTCGCTCGACAGGAACACGGCGGCGCCGACGAGATCCTCGACATCGCCCCAGCGGCGCGAGGGCGTGCGCCCGACGAGCCATTTCGTGAACTCCTCGTTCTGGACCAGCGCCTCGGTCAGCTCGGTCTTGAAGTAGCCGGGCCCGAGGCCATTGACCTGGATGCCGTGCTGGCCCCAGTCGATGGCCATGCCCTTGGTCAGCATCTTCACTGCGCCCTTGCTGGCCGTGTAGGGCGCGATGCCCGGACGCCCGAGCTCGCTTTGCACCGAGCAGATGTTGACGATCTTGCCGCGCTTGCGACCGATCATGTGGCGCGCCACGGCCTGGCCCACCAGGAACACGCTGTCGACGTTGGTCTTCATGAGCTCGTGCCAATCGGCTTCCGCAAACTGGTCGAGCGGTGCGCGGCGCTGCATGCCGGCGTTGTTGACCAGGATGTCGATGGCGCCGACCTCGGTTTCGATGCGTGCGATGGCGGCCGTCACCGCCTCGCCCGAGGTCACGTCGAACGCGGCGGTCAGCACCTGCAAACCCTCGCCGCGCAGCACGTCGGCCGCCGCTTCGAGCTTCACGGCATTGCGCGCGTTCAGGATCACGCGTGCACCGGCGCCCGCGAGGCCGCGCGCCAGCGCGAAGCCGATGCCGGAACTGGAGCCGGTGATGAGTGCGGTGCGGCCGGTGAGGTCAAAGCTTTTCAGTACGGATTGCAAGGGGATCTCCAGCAGTGATTGGGGTTTCGCCGAGCCAGCCCAGGACGGCCGCGCACTGTGCCTGCACCGGCTGCGTGGCGTCCGTCCGGAACACGTCGGGCTCTCCGACAGGTGGCTCGAGCATCTGGAACTGATTGTCCACGAGGCTGGCCGGGAACAGGTGGGCGGATCGCGCCGCGACGCGCGCCCTCGATTCGTCGCGGCCGATCTCGAGATAGATGATCTTCAGGTGGGGCTCCGCGCCGCGCAGGCGGTCGCGGTAGCCGCGCTTGAGCGCCGAGCAGGTCAGGACCGTGGGGACGGCGGAGGCCGCGAGCAGGGAACCCAGCGTTGCAAGCCATGGCGACCTGTCGCGGTCGTCCAGGGCAATGCCACGCCGCATCTTCTCCTGGCTTTCCGGCAGGTGGTAGTCGTCGCCTTCGATGAGCACGCCGTGAAGTGCGCGCGCCAGGCATGCCGCAACGGTCGACTTGCCGCAACCCGCGACCCCCATGACAAGCAGCTTGTGGGGCATCGCTCAGCTCGCCAGCACCTGGGGATTGACAGGCGTGGGCGGCCGGCCGGYCGACGGACCGAAGCCGAGCGCGGCAATCAGGTTCTCCGCCGTGAGCGCCGCCATGGCGTGGCGGGTTCGTACCGAGGCGCTTCCGATGTGGGGCGTCAGCACCACGTTCGGCACTGCAAGCAGATCGGGATGGATCGCGGGCTCGCCCTCGAACACGTCCAGGCCCGCCGCGGCGATCGTGCCGCTGCGCAAGGCCTGCGCCAGCGCCGCGTCGTCGACGATGCCGCCGCGCGCGATGTTGGTGAGCGTGGCGGTGGCTTTCATCAGCGACAGTTCGGGAGCGCCGATCGCGTGGTGGGAGGACGGGGCGTAGGGCACCACCAGCACCRGGTGGTCGGCTTCCTTCAGCAGCGTCTGCTTGTCGACGTAGCGGGCCCCGCATTCGGCTTCGACGGCTTCCGGCAGGCGCGAGCGGTTGTGGTAGATCACCTTCATGCCGAAACCCGCCGCGCCACGGCGCGCGATGGCCTGGCCGATGCGGCCCATGCCGAGGATGCCCAGCGTCGCGCCATGCACGTCGCCGCCGACGAACATGTCGTAGATGCCCGTTTGGGTCCACTCGCCCCGCCGCAGGAAGCGTTCGGATTCGGCGATGCGGCGCGCCGCCGCCATCATGAGGGCAAACCCGTAGTCGGCCGTGGTCTCGGTGAGCACATCGGGCGTGTTCGTGACGAGCACGCCGCGTTCCGTGCAAGCCGCGACGTCGACGTTGTTGTAGCCGACGCCCACGTTGCACACCGCCTTGATCGAAGGGCAGGCGTCCAGAAGGGCGGCACTGATGCGCTCGCTGCCGGTGCTCATGACGCCTTGCTTGCCCTGGAGCCGGCGGATCAGCTCGTCAGGGCTCCAGACGGTGTCGGCGGGGTTGTCCTCGACGTCGAAATGCGCGCGCAGGCGGTCTGTGATGTCGGCGAAGGTGGCTCGGGTGGCCAGGACGGCGGGGCGCATGAATGTCTCCTGTGTCTCGGTCAGCGGTGGGCCCCAAAGGTATCCGTGCCGCTGGCGGCGACCAAGACGAGATCGTTCTAGTCCCATTCGAAACGCTTATGTACCGGGAACGCGCCGGTCGCCCATAAGGAAATGCGGCACCCCTAGAGCGATGCCGTCTTTGCGTCGAGGGCTGCACGGCTCTACCGTTCGGGCATCGACATCGAGAGGAAGAATCCGTGAGCCCGTCCCGCATTTCCAGGCGCATCCGCCGCATCAAGCCGTCCCCCAGCAGCGCAGCCGCAGATCGCTTCGCCGAGCTGCGCAGGGAGGGCAAGGACATCATCAACCTGGCCATCGGCGAGCCCGACTTCGACACGCCGCCGCACATCCGCCAGGCGGGCTGCGAGGCGATCGAGCGCGGGGAAACCCGGTATACCCCGGTGGCGGGCACGCTGGCGCTGCGCGAGGCCATCGCCGCCAAGCTGAAGCGGGAAAACGGCCTGAGCTACGGCCCGCGCGAGATCATCGTCACCTGCGGCGCCAAGCATGCGCTGTTCAACGCGTTGTCGGTGACGGTGGAGGAGGGGCACGAGGTGATCGTGCCCGCGCCGTTTTGGGTGTCCTACCCCGACATGGTGCTGGCCTGCGACGGCACCCCGGTGACGGTGGCCTGCCGCGAGGAGGACGATTTCCGCCTGACGCCCGAGGCGCTGGAGGCGGCCATCACGCCCGCGACCCGCTGGCTGGTCTTCAACTCGCCGACCAATCCCACGGGCACGACCTACACGACGGCACAGTTGCGCGCCCTTGCCGACGTGCTGCTGCGCCACCCGCAGGTCATGGTGCTGACGGACGACATCTACGAACACATCCGCTTCGAGGCCGAGGCGCCCAAGCATCTTCTCGCCATCGAACCGGCGCTGCGAGACCGCACGCTGGTGGTCAACGGCGTGTCGAAGACCTACGCGATGACCGGCTGGCGGATCGGCTATGCAGCCGGCCCTGCGGACATCATCGCGGCGCTGGACATGCTGCAGTCCCAATCGACCAGCGGCGCCTGCTCGATCAGCCAGGCCGCAGCGGTCAGCGCATTGAACGCCGAAGCCGCATTTCTTCCGGATTGGGTCGCGACCTACAGGCAGCGGCGTGACGCGGCGGTCCGCCTGCTCAACGACATTCCCGGCATCCGCGCGCGGGCCCCGGGCGGCGCCTTCTACCTGTACCCCCACTGCGGCGGTCTCATCGGCAAGCGCACGCGCGAAGGCAAGGTGCTCGAGACGGACAACGACGTGGTGATCCACCTGCTCGAAGCCGGCGGCGTGATGGTGCTGGCCGGCACGGCCTACGGCGTGTCGCCGTACTTCCGGATGTCGACCGCGACCCGCATCGAACAGATCGAAGAGGGCTGCCGCCGCATCGCCCATGCCGTGGCGCAACTGCGCTGAGCGCCCGGCGCCCGGCCTGCGTATCAAGAAAGTTTATGGGCGAAGGCGCATTCCCTATTGGCCGCGCCGAAGTGCGCTTCCTATCATTCTTTCAACCCTTCAACCTTCGGAGAACAGCGATGACTTGCTACCCCACGACGACGAACAGGCGCACGGCGGCCTTGATGGCGATCGCAGCGATTTCCGCCCTGTGTACGTACGCGCCGGCACGCGCCCAGACCACGGAAACCTTCAAGGTCGGCATCATCAGCCCGATGAGCGGGCCCAACGCCCGCTACGGCGCCTTCGCCAACAAGGGCGCAGCGCTCGCCGCCAAGGAGATCAATGCGGCGGGCGGCGTGCTCGGCAAGCAGATCCAGCTCGTCAGCGGCGACAGCCAGTGCGTACCGGCTGAAGGCGTGGCGGCCACGCAACGCATGATCAGCCTCGAGAAGACGCCGGTCATCATCGGCGACGTGTGCAGCTCAGTGACCCTGGCGATGCAACCGCTGGCCGAGGAATCGAAGGTGCTGCTGGTCAACGCCGCCTCGTCGAACCCGGACATCACCTACAAGTCCGGCGTCGGCGGCTTCAAGTGGACCTTCCGCAACTACCCCACCGACGAAGTTCGGGCGGCCACGGTTCTCGAGTACGCGGCGAAGACCAAGGGCTTCACGAAGTTCGCGGTGCTGTCGGTCGACAGCGACTACGGGCGCGGCGCGATCAAGTTCACCAAGCGCTATCTGCCCAAGTACCCAGGCACGGAGATCCTCAGCGAGGACTACTACAAGGATTCCGAGACCGACTTCCGTTCGGTGCTCAGCAAGATCCGCCGCTCGGGCGCGCAGGCCATCATCCTGTACGGCCAGGCCGACACCACGCCCATCATCGCGCGCCAGATGCTCGAACTGGGCCTGGCCGGCAAGGTGGCCCTGGTGGGCAACGGCGAGTTCAACACCAAGGACACCATCGCCGCCGCGCCGAAGGTCATGAACGGTGCGGTCGAGGCGGCCGCCTGGCTGCCCGAAGTGCCGGCGCCGCGCAGCCAGAAGTTCGTCGAGGACTACAAGAAGGCCAACGGCGGCGAGATGCCCAACAACCACGCCTACACGCACTACGACACGCTGCAACTGGTGGCGCAGGCGATCAGGAACGCCAACAGCCTGAAGGGCGAGGACATCCGCAACGCGCTGGCCAAGATCAAGTACGACAGCCCGATGGGCGTCGTGACCTTCGACGACCACAACCAGGCCGTGATGCCGATGGTGCTGCTGGAGATCACCGACGGCAAGCCGGCCATCAAGGGAACGATCACCACCAAGATCGACTACGCGGCCCAGTGATCGACCACCCAACGCCTGCGAGCACATCGTGAGTTCCTTCATCCTCGAACAGATCGTCAACGGCATCATCACCGGGTCGATGTACGCCCTGGTCGCCGCCGGCATGACGATGATCTTCGGCGTGCTGCGGGCCATCAATTTCGCCCACGGCGAGTACTACATGCTGGGCACCTTCGCGGCCTGGTGGGTCATGGCGCAGCTCGCCGCCGACTACAGCATCGCCATCATCGGCGGCGTGGCCATCGTCTCGCTGATCGCGGTGCTGATCGGCCGCGCCGTGATGCAGCGGCTCATCGGCCAACCCTTCCAGGCCGGCGTGCTGGCCACGCTGGGTCTGTCGCTGATCCTGCAGAACATCGTGATCCTGGCGTTCGGCGGCGGCTACAAGGTGTTCTCGGGCGGCTGGATCGAGCCGATCGAGATGGGCGACTTCGGCATGTCCCAGCAGCGCGTGATCCTGGTCGTGGTCACGCTCGCCGTCTTCGCCGGTCTCGAATGGATGGTGCGCGGCACCCGGCTGGGCCGGTCGATCCGGGCCGTCTCGCAGAACATCGAGTGCTGCCAGGTCAACGGCATCGATGTCGAGCAGGTGGTGCGCCGCACCTTCCTGATCGGCGTGGCCATCGCCGCGTTGTCGGGCATCCTGACCGGCCCGATCAACGTCAGCATCTACGGCGGCATGGGCGAGTCGATCACCCTCAAGACCTTCGCCGTGATCGTCATGGGCGGCATGGGCAACGTGCGCGGCACCCTCATCGCCGGCTGCCTGCTCGGCGTCGTCGAAAGCCTGGTCGCCAGCTTCATCGGGTTGCAGTACCGCGACTCCGTCGGCTTCATCGTGCTGCTCCTGATGCTGATGTTCCGGCCGCACGGCCTGTTCAGCAGCAAGGCGCGATTCTGATCACTCATCGTCTGGAGCAAGTCCTCATGTCTTCCACCACGCTGGACGCACCGATTTTGCCGGCCGCAAGGGTCGCCAAGGTCAACTGGAGCGTCTCCGCCCTGGCACTCGCCGCATTGCTGGCCACGCCGCTCTTCCTGGGCGACTACTACCTGCACGCCATGGTGCTGGCGATGATCTTCCTGCTGCCCGCGCTGGGCCTGAACCTGATCCTCGGCTACACCGGCATGCTCTCGCTCGCACAGGGCGTCTTCTTCGGTCTCGGTGCCTATGCCTCGGCGCTGATGTCCATCCACTTCGGCACGCCCTTCCTCGTGAACTTCGTGGTCGCCGGCTTGTTCGCCGGGCTGGTGGCGCTGCCGCTGGGCATTCCGGCGCTCAGGCTGCGCGACACCTCCTTCGTGATGTGTACGCTTGGCATGGTCGTGATCGCCCAGATGGTGTCGAAGAACTGGGTCGACTTCACGCGGGGCGACATGGGCCTGTCCGGCATCGCGCGACCCCGGCTGGGCTTCGGCGACATGGTGTTCACGGTCATCAAGGCGCCCGAGTACTTCTACCTGGTGCTCGCGCTTGCCGCGCTGGCAGTGGCCTTCTTCGTCGCGCTCATCCGGTCCCCGGCCGGCCGCTGCATGGTGGCGATCCGCGACAACGAGACGCTGGCCGAATCGCTGGGCGTTCCGACCTGGACCTACAAGCTCATCGTCTTCATGCTGAGCGCCGTCTTCGCCGGCCTCGGGGGCAGTCTCTACGCCCACTTCTCGACGGTGGTGAGCCCGCTGGTGTTCCAGTCCTACTACTCCAACACGATCCTGATCATCGTGCTGGGCGGTGGCGTCGGGAAGATCCCGGGCGCCATCATCGGCAGCTTCATCTTCGTCGCGGTCTCGGAGGCGCTTCGGATCACGCCGGAGCTGCGCATGATCATCTACGGCTTCGTGCTGCTCGGCCTCGTGTTCCTGTTTCCGCAAGGCCTGGCGCCGCTGTTCCAGCGCGCGGCCGAACGCATCGCACGCCTCGGCGGGGCTGGCAAGGACAAGCACCATGTCGGCTGACGTCATGCTGCGCATCGAAGGCCTGCGCAAGAACTACGGCGCCGTGGCGGCACTGCAAGGCGTGGACATCGATGTTCGCCGCGGGGAGGTGATGGGTCTCATCGGCCCGAACGGCTCGGGCAAATCGACGCTCTTCGATTGCTGCACGGGCTTGCAGAAGAGCGACGCCGGCCGGGTGCTGCTCAAGGGCGTGGACATCACGGCCTGGCCGATGAACCGGATCGCTCGCGAAGGGCGCTTCCTGCGCAGCTTCCAGAAGACGGTCGTGTTCCCGACCCTGGATTCGGAGGAGAACCTGATCCTCGCCGGGCAGATGTCGCGCTTTCCGAGCGTGCTGTCCACCTTCTGGGTCGGGCCGGCCGCCCAGCGGCGCGTGAAGGCGCTGCGCGAGCGGGCACGGGAGCTGATCGAGGTGTCGGGCCTGTCGCGTGTGGCGCACCTGCCGGCCGGAAACATGTCGGGCGGCCAGCAGAAGCTGCTGCAGTTCGCGTCGATGCTGATGCCCGATCCCGAACTGATCCTGCTCGACGAGCCCTTGGCCGGCATCAACCCGATCCTGATCGAGAAGGTGATCCAGTGCATCGAGCATGCGAACCAGGTGCTGGGCGTCACTTTCGTCGTGATCGAGCACAACACCGACGTGCTCATGAACCTGAGCCATCGCGTCGTGGTGCTGCACCAGGGCACCAAGCTGGCCGACGACACCCCCGAAGCAGTGGTGCGCAACCCGGAGGTCGTCGAGGCCTACCTTGGAGGCTGAAATGAAGTTCACCCATTCCTGGCCTTGGCCGTGCCGTTTCATGCGTCGTGGGTCACGCGATAGCGTGGTGGAGAACTGATATGGCGGATACAGACATGGAACTCGAGATCGACAACCTGCGCGCCGGCTACGGCCACCTGGACATCCTGCACGGCGTGAACCTGAAGATCCGGCACGGCGAGTTCGTCACGCTGCTCGGACCGAACGGCGCGGGCAAGTCCACGCTGCTCAAGTCGCTCTTCGGCATGACCACGCACAAGGGCGGCGCGATCCGCTGGAAGGGCAAGGACATCGCCGGGCTGCGTCCGCAGGCCATGCTGGCGCAAGGCATCGCCTACGTGCCCCAGGGACGCTGCAACTTCCAGCTCATGACCATCGACGAGAACCTCGAGATGGCGGCCTACACGATCAAGGACGGCGACCTGAAGGGCGAGCGCGAATACGTCTACGACCTCTTTCCGATCCTGCGCAAGCGCCGCAACGAGCTGGCCGGGAACATGTCCGGCGGCGAACAGCAATTGCTGGAGATGGCGATGGCGGTGCTGCGGCGGCCCGAGATCCTGCTGGTGGACGAGCCTTCGGTCGGCTTGTCGCCGCAGGCGATCACGCTGGTCTTCAACGAACTCAAGCGCCTGCATCAGGGCGGCCGGACCGTTCTGCTGGTCGAGCAGAACACCCGCAAGGCCATGGAGGCCGCGGAGCGCGCGGTCGTGCTGCGCCTCGGCAAGGTGATCTGGGACAGCCCGGTCGGCGAGCTGAGCACCGCGGACCTGGGCGAACTCTTCATGACGGGCCGCCGCGCATCCGACGCGCAACCGGCCTGATCGCTGCATCCAATCGAACACTGAAGGAGCTGAAAAGCATGAAACTGGCATTTGACACCGGCGGCACGTTCACCGACTTCGCCATGACCGAAGACGACGGAACCATCCTGCTGCACAAGGTACTCAGCACACCCGACGCACCGGCCCGGGCCGTGCTGCAGGGCGTGGACGAACTGCTGGCCAAGGTTCGCGAGAAGAACGGCGGCCAGGCCGCGGGCGCCGGCACCCTGCAGATCCTCGGCGCCACCACGGTGGTGACCAATGCGGTGCTGGAGCGGCGCGGCGTGCACACCGCCTTCATCACCACCGATGGTTTCCAGGACATGCTGCGCATCCGCACGGAAGGGCGCTACGACCTGTACGACCTGCGCATCAAGTACCCCGACCCGCTGGTCACGCGCGATCTGTGTTTCGGCGTCGAGGAGCGCATTGCCGCGGACGGCACCGTGATCAAGGCGTTGGACGAGGAGGGCGTTCGCACGATTGCGAAGACGCTGCTGCAGCGCAAGGTCGAATCGGTCGCGGTGTGCCTGCTGCATGCCTACAAGTACGCGCAGCACGAGGGGCGCGTGGCGGAGATCCTCGCCGAGGAGGCGCCGGGCATCTCGGTGTCCCTGTCGTCGACCGTCTGCCCCGAGGTGCGCGAGTACGACCGCGCATCGACCACCGTGGTCAACGCCTACACCCGGCCGATGATGGTCGGGCACGTGAACCATCTGGAACGCGAGCTTTCGCAGCGAGGCGTCGAGGGGCAGCTGCTCTGGATGACGTCGAGCGGCGGCGTGGTGCCGAGTTCGTCGGCTTCCCGCACACCGGTGCGCCTGATCGAATCGGGCCCGGCCGCGGGCGCGGTGGCGGCCGCCGACTACGCCCGCCAGGCGGGAGAGGCGAGCGTGCTCTCGTTCGACATGGGCGGCACCACGGCCAAGCTGTGCCTGATCCCGAACGGCGAGCCGATGGTCGCCAACGACCTGGAGGTCGCGCGCCACGAGCGCTTCCGCAAGGGCAGCGGCTTTCCGCTCAAGATCCAGTCGATCCACATGATCGAGATCGGCGCCGGCGGCGGCAGCATCGCTGCGCGCAGCAAGCTGGGCCTGCTCGGCGTCGGCCCGCGCAGCGCGGCGGCGGCGCCGGGCCCGGCCTGCTATGGCCGAGGCGGTACCGAGCCGACGGTGACCGATGCCGACCTGCTGCTGGGCTACCTGGACGCGAAATCCTTCCTCGGCGGCGACTTCGCGCTCGACAAGCCCGCGGCCGAAGCCGCGATGGCGCGGCTGGCCAAGGAACTGGGCATCACGCCCGAGCGTTGCGCCTGGGGCGTTCACGACATGGTCAACGAAAGCATGGCCGAGGCCGCATCGATGCAGGCCACCGACAGCGGGGTCGACCCGCGCGCGTTGCCGCTCATCGCCTTCGGCGGCGCGGGCCCGGTGCATGCCTACGGCGTGGCGCGCAAGCTCGGCATCCGAAAGGTGATCTGCCCGACCGGCGCGGGCGTGACCTCGGCCATCGGCCTGCTCGGAGCGCCGGTCGCGGCCGACCTGTCCACCAGCCTGCCGATGCGGATCTCGGCGTGGAATCCGAGCGCGGTCAACGTGGTCAAAGCCACGCTGGCCGAGCAGGGGCGCGAGGTCGTGCTGGCGAGCAAGGTGCCCGCCGACCTCATCCGCTTCTCGTACACCGTCGACATGCGGCACGTGGGCCAGGGCTATGAGATTTCCGTCCCGCTGCCGGATCTCGATCCGGCCGACCCGGCCTTCGTCGCCGAACTGATGGCTCGCTTCCACGCCAACTACGTCGCGCTCTACGGCCGCGCGGTCACCGGCACGGATGCCGAGATCATCACCTGGCGCGTTCGTGCCAGCGGGCCCAAGAGTGCGGTGTCGCTGGCCGGACTGCGCGGAGCAGCCGGCGCGGCGCGCGAAGCGCGCAAGGGAACGCGGCCGGTCTTCTTCTCGGAACTCGGCAAGTACGTCGAGACGCCGGTCTACGACCACTATGCCTTGCGGCCCGGCGTGCCGATCGAAGGCCCCGCGATCATCGAGCAGCGCGAGTCGACCGTGGTGATGGGGCCGAACGCCACCGCCTCGCTCGACGACCAGCACAACCTCATCATGCTTCTGTCCTGAAGGTACGTCATGCCCATCCTCCAACCCGATTTCAACGACCCGATCACGCTGCAGGTGATGTGGGACCGCCTGGTCTTCATCGCCGACCAGGCCGACACCGCCCTCGGGCGCACCGCCTTCTCGCCGATCGTGCGCGAGAACCACGACTACGTGAACGTGCTGCTCGACGCCCAGGGCCGCGCGCTGGCGCAGTGCACCTGGTCGATCCCGGTGTTCATCACCACGCTGCCCATGGCCGCGCAGAACTACTTCCTCAAGGCCTTTCCGCCGGAATCGCTGGAGCCGGGCGACGTGCTCGCCACCAACGACCCCGTGATCGGCACCGGGCACCTGCCGGACATGGTCATGCTGACGCCGATCTTCCGCAACGGGAAGATCGTCGCCTACGCCGGCAGCATCGCGCACCTGCCCGACATCGGCGGGCGGCCGCAGTCGCCGGATTCGACCGACATGTTCGAGGAGGGCATCCGGATCCCGATGCTCAAGCTCTTCAAGGCCGGCAAGCCGAACACCGACGTGTTCTCCGTGATCGAGGCCAGTGTGCGTCTTCCGCATGAAGTCCGCGGCGACATCCAGAGCATGGTGGCGGCCAACGAAGTGATGAGCCGCGAGTTCAGCCGCTTCATGGACGAGTACGGGCTCGACGACTGCGAGGCGCTCGGCCAGGCCATCTTCAGCCGCTCCGAGCGGCACATGCGCAAGGCCATCGCCGCCTGGCCCAACGGCAGCTACAAGGCCGACATGACCATCGACGGCTTCGAGACCGAGGTGAAGCTGTGCGTCAGCGTCGAGGTGGGCGACGAATCGATCCACGTCGACTACACCGGCACCTCGCCGGAAGTGGCCAGAGGCATCAACGTGGTGCCGCACTATCGCGTGGCCCACAGCGTGTACGCGCTCAAGTGCCTGCTCGATCCCGATACGCCGAACAACGAAGGCTGCATGATCCCGCTGACCGACTCCGCGCCGGCGGGCTCGATCCTCAACCCGCGGCCGCATGCGGCGGGGGCAGCGCGGAACCTGGTCGGGCACTGCATTCCGAGCCTGATCTTCAAGGCGCTGCAGAACGTCGTGCCCGAAGGCGCGATGGGCGACAGCGGCGGCGCGCCGATCTGGGGCATCAACTGCCAGGGCCAGCGCTCCGACGGCACCGCCTATGGCAGCGCGCAGAATTTCCACGGCGGGCAGGGCGGCCGTTCGTCGATGGACGGGCTCGACACCCTGAGCTTTCCGTCGAACTGCCGCGTGACGCCGATCGAGATGTACGAACTGGCGGTACCGGTGCTGACCGAATGCAAGGAACTCATTCCCGATTCCGGCGGCCCGGGCAAGTACCGGGGCGGCCTGGGCCAGCGCGGGATCATCCGCAACCTGTCCGACCGGGAGATGAACATCTACCTCAGCACCGAACACGTGAAGCATCCGTGCCTGGGCGTGCTGGGAGGCCAAGCCGGACGCAACGGTGCGGTGCTGCACGACGACCAACCCGTGTTCGCCAAGGGCCGGCTGGTCCTCGCCCCGGGCGAGCGCCTGACGATCGAATTGCCCGGCGGCGGCGGCTGGGGCCACGCCGAAGAGCGACCGCGCGAGTTGATCGAGGATGACCTGAAGCAAGGCCTCATCAGCGTGAAAGGTGCCCGCGCCGACTACGGCTACGAAGCGCCCGCCGCCGCGAAGCCGGTGAAGGTGGCTGCGTGATGGCCGCCAAGGCACTGGCAGGCCAGGTGGCCCTGGTCACGGGCGGTGGGTCCGGCATCGGCCGTTCGACCGCCCTGATGCTCGCGGCCGAGGGCGCGCGGGTGGTCGTGATGGGGCGCCGCATCGACCCGCTGGAGACCGTGGTCGCACAGATTCGCGCGGCCGGCGGCGAAGCGTGGGCCCGGCAGGCCGATCTGCAGAGCCGCGAGCAGTTGCAGGAGCTGGTGCGCTGGACCGAGGCGGAGGTCGGCGCCGTCGGCATCCTGGTCAACAACGCGGGCCTGACCAGCCGCGTGCGCAACATCCGCTGGATCGAGCCGGACGACTGGGAATCCGCGATCTCCGTCAACCTCACGGCGGTCTATGTGCTGATCCAGGCGGTGCTGCCCGGCATGCTCGCGGCAGGGAAGGGGACCATCGTCACGGTGTCGTCGCTGGCGGCGGTTCGTCCCAACCTGCTGGGCGGAGCGCCCTACGGTGCGGCGAAGGCGGCGGTGACGAACCTCATGGGCTTCATGCACGCCACCTTCCGCAACAACAACATCCGCTCGACGACGATCCTGCCCGGCGAGGTCAACACGCCGATCATGGACACCCGCGTGCGCCCGCCGAGCGAGGCCGAGCGTGCGGCGATGGTCGCGCCCGAGGACGTGGCGCGCGCCATCCTGCTGGCCTGCACCTTGCCGCAGGGCACCACCATCGAGCAGCTGGTCATCAGTCCGACCCTGGCGCGCGACCAGGGGCCCGATGTCGAGATCAGCCGCTGGCTCGGCGCGCCCGACGGCACGCCCGGAAAACCCTGAACCGGAGCAAACAATGAGCACGACTCTTCACGAACGACTGGCGCACGGCGATGCCGTGCTGATGGTCAACCCCAATCACGTGTCGCCCACGCTGTGCGAGAAGCTGGTGCGCTCGGGCGCCGACTCGGTCTTCATCGACTGCGAGCATGGCCTCGCCAGCTTCGAGGACATCCACCACATGGCCAAGGCCGCGCGCTACGCCGGCGGCTGGGGCATCGTGCGCCCGCAGAACCAGGAACGCTCGACCATCACGCGCTGCCTGAACGCCGGCGCGGACGGCGTGATGGTGCCGCTGATCCACACAGCCGAGATCGCCAGGCAGGTGGTGCACACCTTCCGCTACGCCTGTCCGGACGATCATGCGAGCAAGCTGCTGATCGGCATGGTGGAGTCGGTCGAGGCGGTGCGCAATCTCGACGAGATCCTCGCGGTCGAGGGCATCGACGTGTTCTTCGTCGGCCCGGGCGACCTGTCGCAATCGATGGGCTATTCGCCCGCCGTCGGCGCGGGCAAGCGTCGTCCGCAGGCGGTGCTCGACCTCGTGGACCAGACGCTGCAACGCATTCGTGCGGCCGGAAAGATCGCCGGCACGCTGGTCGTGCGGCACGATGTGCAGCATCTCGTGTCGGCCGGTGCGCAGCTTCTGTATTACCACGCCGATCCGTTCGTGAACGAAGGCGTCGCGGCCATGCGCCAGCTGTCCTCGGTCGCTACCGACCCGGCCGTGGCCTGATCGTCAGGGCGACGGAACTTCCTTGGTTGGCGCACTGATTCCAGGGAGCCGGCCGGCAGCGAAGAGGTTGTCGATCTGCGCTCGAAGAATATCGAGCACGGCCTTCGCCTGGTCGGACATCGGCAGATGATTCGGTATGCACAGCGACACGGTCGCCTGCAGGCCCGGCTCGACGATGCGGCGGATGTCGGACGCTGAAGAGAAATCCGCGAGTGCCGCGGGAAGGATCGCGGCACCCATGCCGGCTTCGATGGCCTGACGCAGCGTTTCCGACGATTCGATCTCGGCCCGGATCTTCGGGACGACGCCGACGCGGGCGAAGGCCTCGTCAACCGTCCTTCGCAAGAAGTGCATTCGGCTGGGGAGGAGCAGATCGATGCCGGCAAGCGAGCGCAGGGTGATCGTCTGGTCGTTCGTCGGCGGCAGGCGAATGCTGGCGGGCGCGATGAGAAACAACGCCTCGGTGAGGAGGGGATGCAGCGTCACGCCCTTCATCGGACTGCTGGCGTAGATGATGGCCATGTCCATGCGTCCCGTCATGACCATCTCGCTGAGCACCAGCCCGAAGTTGTCGTTGATGAAGAGGTTGACTTCGGGGTATTGGCTCCGCACCGCCTTGAGCAGCGGCATCGAAAGGATGGACGCCGTGCTGTAGGTTGCGAGCCCGACCGACACCGGGCCCGAGATGGCGCTCGCGTCGATGCGATGGGCAAGATCGCGTTCGAGCTGATCCAGGTGACCCAGCATGATCTGCGCGTGCCGATACAACTCGGCGCCAGCGCTTGTCGGCGTGACGCCGGCATTGGATCGGACAAGCAGCTTTTGTTTGAAATGCTCTTCGAGGGAGGCGATGTGCTGGCTCAGCGCAGGCTGCGCAAGACGCAGCTGATGTGCCGCCGCCGACAGGCTCTTGGCCTCGACCGCCGTCACGAAGCTCTTGAGGGTCTTGAAATTGACTGTCATGGAAGCGGATCCGTTTTCCGGTCGTGGCGGGCGTCTTCCCGGCGCCGGCCTGGTTCACTGATCGTAACCCCGGTTGACGACGCCAAAGGGTGGCTTGATGCTTGCTTGATTCCATTTTGCAAGCAAATTCGGGGCCCTCGTGAATCTCAGGCGTTTGAAGTATTTCGTGAAGATCGTGGACGTTGGCAGCCTGACTTTGGCGTCCGAGATCCTGCATGTCGCGCAGCCGGCGCTGAGCCAGCAACTGGCGACTCTCGAAGGCGAGTTCAATCAAAAATTGCTTCTGCGAACTCAACAAGGCGTGGTGGCCACGGAGGCGGGAAAGGTGCTCTACCGGCACGCACAAACGATCTTGCGACAGTTCGACCAGGCGCGTGCGGATGTGCTCAACGCCGGGCGCAGTCTGGCGGGACAGGTGTCGGTGGGACTGGCGCCCGGGACCGCCGCGTCGACGCTGGCGCTCAAGCTGCTGCAGACGGTGCAGGGGCGGCATCCCCAGATCGTGCTCCATATCAACGAGAACTTCGGCACCACGCTATGCGATGTGGTGCGAAGCGGCCGCATGGACATGGCCGTGCTGTATGGCGGCGAGAGCCCGGCGCAAGGGATTTCGTTCGATCCGCTGCTGACGGAGGACCTGTGCGTCGTCGCGCCTCCGGAACTCGTCAGCCAGGATGGCGAACTGGCGCTGTCCGACCTTCGAAACATCGATCTGCTCCTGCCCTGCACGAGCAACCAGCTTCGCCGTTACATCGACCATGCGTTCGCGTCGGCGCAGGTGGTGCCCCGCGTGGTGGCGGAGATCGAGTCATCGAGCACGCTGGCGGCCGCGATCGCTTCGGGCGTCGGTGCGACGATCCTGCCGGTTTCGATTGCGAGGTCAGTCGCTGCCACGGCGTCGGCGAGCGTGTGCCGACTCGTTTCGCCCACCATCGAAGTGCCGCTCTCGCTTTGTGCGTCGGATCATCTGCCATTGTCCGAGCCTGCGCAGGTCGTCAAAGGCATCCTGCTCGAGCTTGTTGGCGGACTGGATCTGGCGGGCGGGCTGCACATGGCTCACTGATTCGGCGAACTGCAGCGCCGGGGAACGCGAGTCAGTTCGGGCAGCGTGCTTCGAGGGCGTCGACGAAGCTGCGGTCCCAGCGGCCTTCCTTCATGGCGCGCATCGTCTCGGCTTCGGTCGCCAGGTGCGACCGGGCCTTCTCGATCAGCCATTCGGCATCGTTCGGCGAGAACGCCATCAGCCCGTCCTGGTCGCCGACCACGACATCGCCGGGATTCACCAGCATGCCGCCCACCGACACCGGGACATTGATCTCGCCGGGACCGTCCTTGTACGGGCCGCGATGGTTCACGCCGCGTGCGTAGACCGGGAAGTCGCGCGCGCGGATCTCGGCCACGTCCCGGATGGCGCCATCGAGCACGACCCCCACGGTGCCGATGGTGGCGGCGTAAAAGGACAGGATGCCGCCGATGACCGCATTGGCCAGGTCGCCGTCGGCGTCGATCACGATCACGTCGCCGGGCCGGCAGAACTCGAAGGCGCGCAACAGCGTCAGGTTGTCGCCGCCGCGCGACTTGATGGTGACGGCCGTACCGGCCATCGTCCCGGGCCCCGGCCGGTGATAGGGGTTCAGCCCGACGCTGCCGATGTTGCGGTGCATGTTGTCGCTCAGCGCCGCGACCGGGATGTCGCGCAGCGCGGCGATGTGGGCCGGATTCACTTGCGGCGCGGACGGGTTCTTGCGGATGCCCTTGAATTGCATGGATGTCTCCTGTTCGGTGGGGGGGCGAGGCGGCCGGTCCCTGCTCAACGCAGTTCGGCGACCGCGCGGGCGATGCGCGTGCAGCCTTCCTCGAGAATGTCGATGGAAGTCGCGATCGACAGCCGGAAGTAGGGCGAGAGGCCGTAGGCGGTGCCCGCGACCATCGCGACGCCTTCGCTTTCCAGCAGGTACATCACGACGTCGCCGTCCTCGGCCAGGACCTTGCCGGAGGGCGTGGTCTTGCCGATCAGGCCGCTGCAGTTGACGTAGAGGTAGAAGGCGCCCGGCGGCGTGGCGCAGCTCAGGCCGGGAATGGCGTTGATGAGGGCCAGGGTGCGGTCGCGGCGCTGCTTGTAGACGGCGACACTCTCGGCGACGAAGGACTGGTCGCCATTCATCGCGGCCGCGGCGGCGGCCTGGCTGATCGAGCAGCAGTTGCCGGCCGACTGCGACAGCAGCGTGTCCATCGCGCGGACCATGTCGACCGGCCCGGCCACGTAGCCGATACGCCAGCCGGTCATCGCATAGGTCTTCGAGACGCCGTTGACGACCAGCGTGCGATCGCGCAGCTCGGGTGCCACGGCGAGGATGTGCGGCGTCTTCTCGCCGTCGAAGCGGATGTGCTCGTAGATGTCGTCGGTCATCACCATCACTTGGGGGTGGCGCACCAGCACGTCGGCAAGGGCCCGGTATTCGCCCGCGGTGTAGGCGGCGCCGGTCGGGTTGCTCGGCGAATTGATCAGCAGCCAGCGCGTGCGCGGCGTGATGGCGGCCTCGAGCTGCGCGGGCGTCAGCTTGAAGCCGTTGACCTCGGGGCAGGCGACGATCACCGGCTTGCCCTCGCAGGCCAGCACCATGTCGGGGTAGGAGACCCAGTAGGGCGCGGGCACGATGACTTCGTCGCCCGGCTCCACCGTGATCGCGAAGGCGTTGTAGATCGCGCTCTTGGCGCCGTTGGTGGCGATGATCTCGTTCATCGCGTAGGTCAGGCCGTTTTCCCGTTTCAGCTTGGCGACGATGGCTTCGCGCAGCTCGACCGTTCCGGCCATCAGGGTGTAGCGGGTGGCGCCCTTGTCCATCGCCGCGGCGGCGGCCTGTCGGATGTACAGGGGGGTGTCGAAGTCGGGCTCGCCGACGACGAGGTTCACGATGGACTTGCCCTGGCGGCGCAGCTCGTTGGCGCGGTCGGCGGCCGAGGTGCTGGGCGAAGGCTTGATGCGGCGGACGCGCTCTGCGATGCGGGAGGTGGTCATGGCTTCCTGGAGTGGGATGGCAGGACCGTACGGTACGCAGATCGCCTTCCCGAAGCCAAGACGAGATCGCTCTGGTCGGATAGGTAGAGCTTATGGAAGGCCCCGATGGCCCGTCCCCGGGGCCGGTGCTAGGCTCGGGATTTGCTTTGGAGGCAGGGTGAACCTGCGGCGACTCAAATACTTCGTGAAGATCGTGGACATCGGCAGCCTGACGCAGGCGGCCGAGGTTCTTTACATCGCCCAGCCGGCGCTGAGCCAGCAACTGGCCACGCTCGAGGGCGAGGTGCGGCAGCAACTCCTGGTGCGCACGAAGCGCGGCGTGACGCCGACCGAGGCCGGCAAGGTGCTGTACCGCCATGCGCAGATCATCCTGCGCCAATGCGAGCAGGCGCAGGTCGACATGGCGGCGGCCGGGCAGGGCGTCTCCGGCCAGGTGTCGGTGGGTCTCGCGCCCGGCACCGCGGCGGCGGCGCTCTCGCTGCCCTTGCTGCGCACGGTGCGGGCGCGCCATCCGGGCATCCTGCTGTACCTGAACGAGAACTACGGCACCACGCTGAGCGAACTGATCATGAACGGCCGAATGGATCTGGCCGTGCTCTACGGCGACAAGGCGATCCATGGCCTGACCTTTCTGCCGCTGCTGAGGGAGCCTTTGTTCCTGGTCGGGCCGGCGTCGATCCCGGCACCGGCCCAACCGGTGCGGCTGGCCGACCTGCGCGACATGGAACTCTTCCTGCCGCGTCCGTACAACGTGGTGCGCAAACTGGTCGATGCGGCCTTCAGCCGGCTTGGCGCGGCGCCGCGCGTCGTGGCCGAGATCGAATCCGCCTTCACGCTGACCGCGGCCGTGGCCGACGGACTGGGTGCCACGATCCTGCCGGCGTCCATGGCGCGCGAGGTGGTGGCGTCCTGTGGGGCCTGGCAGTTCCAGATCGTCGACCCGGTGATCGAGGCGCCGCTGGCCCTGTGCCAGTCGGACCACCTGCCGCTCTCCGAACCGGCGCAGGCGGTGAAGGACATCCTCCTCGAACTGGTCACCGAGCTGTCGAACAACGCCGCCGCGACCGAGGAGCCGGTGCTGGCCAAGGCGTCATAAGCCGACCTTATCCCGGCACAGCCAATCCGTCTTTGGCTTTGCAGCCTTCGCGGGCTACCGTTCATGCCTGCCGTCACGCGTTCGCGGAATGCGTCGGCCACCAAGGAGATCCCGCCCTTCAGCGGCGGGTCCGGCATGAACCAGGAACAGATCAGGATCCTCATCGACGCACTGGCGGCCTCGGCGCTGTCGGAGCTGGAGTACAGCGAAGACGGTTGCACGCTGCGGCTGGTGAAGCAGGGGGCGTCGACGCCGCTGGCCCGCGCCGGGCGCGGCGCCGCGGATGCCTCCGCCGCCCCGCAGGCCACCGCGCACGGGAGGGACGATGCGCGCGCCGACCTGGCTGGCGCCATCCAGGCGCCCTCCGTCGGCCTGGCTGCGAGCCCGATCGAATGCCTGGCGCCGCTCTATGGCGTGATCCACCTGCAGCCGTCGCCCGGCGAGCCGCTGTTCGTGCAGCCGGGCCAGCAGGTCGCGGCCGGCCAGACCTTGTGCGTGATCGAGGCGATGAAGGTCTTCAACGAAGTGCGCGCCGAGACCGACGCGACCATCGCCGAGGTGCTGGTGCGCTCCGGCGACGAGGTCGAGGCCGGCCAGCCATTGTTCCGTCTTGCCTGAAATGAAACACCCCCGAAGCGCCTGCGGCGCCTCGAGTCGCTGCCATTGGCAGCGGCTCTTCGGGTCCGTCCAAGCCTGCGCAGGCAGGCTTGGAGCCGCGGACCTCAGCCCCTCCAGGGGGCGATACCAGCGGCCCGGCGAAGCCGGTTCCGCGGTATCCCTGGTATCTGACGGCGCCGGTTTCATGCGTCATGGCTCGCGCGATAGCGCAGTGGAAAACTGAGAAGGACATCATGTTCGACACCGTCCTCATTGCGAACCGCGGCGAGATCGCCTTGCGAATCCTGCGCGCCTGCCGCGGCCTGGGCCTGAAGACGGTGGTCGCGCACTCCGACGCCGACCGCGATGCGGTCTATGTGCAGCAGGCCGACCAGGCGCTGTGCATCGGTCCGGCCAGCCCCGGCCAGAGCTATCTCAACCAGTCGGCGCTGCTCTATGCGGCCGAGGTGAGCGGCGCGCAGGCGATCCATCCCGGCTACGGGTTCCTGTCGGAGAACGCGGGCTTCGTCGAGAAGGTGGAGCAGGCCGGATTGCGCTTCGTCGGACCGAGCGCCGCCTGCATCCGCGTGATGGGCGACAAGGTTGCGGCCAAGCGTGCGATGCGTCGGGCCGGCGTGCCTTGCGTGCCGGGTCCGGACGACGGGTTGCCCGACGATCCGGAGGCCGTGCGTGCGCTGGCGCGCGAGGTCGGATACCCGGTGATCGTGAAGGCGGCCGGCGGCGGTGGCGGTCGCGGCATGCGCGTGGTCCGGGAGGAGGGCGAGCTGCTGGAGGCGCTGGCGCTCACGCGCGAGGAGGCGCGCCGCGCCTTCGGCAATCCCGAGGTCTACATCGAGAAGTTCCTGCTGCATCCGCGGCATGTCGAGATCCAGGTGCTGGCCGACAGCCACGGCCACGCGATCTGGCTCGGCAGCCGGGACTGCTCGCTGCAGCGGCGGCACCAGAAGGTGATCGAGGAAGCACCCGCGCCCGGCATCGACGAGGCGCTGATCGCCGCGGTCGGGGAGAGTTGCGCGGCGGCCTGCCGGCAGATCGGCTATTGCGGCGTCGGCACCTTCGAGTTTCTCTACGAGAAGGGCGCCTTCTATTTCATCGAGATGAATACGCGGCTGCAGGTGGAGCATCCGGTGACCGAGATGACCACGGGCATCGATATCGTGCAGCAGCAGCTGCGCATGGCGCGCGGCGAGCGGCTGGCGATCACGCAGGCCGATGTCCCCTGCAGGGGACATGCGATCGAATGCCGTATCAATGCGGAGGATCCCGACAGCTTCGCGCCGTCGCCGGGTCGCATCACGGGCTGGCGCGTGCCCGGCGGCTTCGGCGTGCGCTTCGATTCGCACGCGGGCCCGGGCTACCGCGTGCCGCCGTACTACGACTCGATGATCGGCAAGCTGATCGTGCATGGCGCCAGCCGCGAGGACGCACTGGATCGCATGCGGCTCGCGCTGGGCGAGCTGCAGGTCGACGGCATCGCAACCAACGTGCCGCTGCACCGCGCGCTGCTTCAGGACGACGGCTTTGCCACCGGCGGGGTCGACATCCACCACCTCGAACGCTGGCTGCAGCGCAGGAACGCACCGTGAACTCCCCGACGACTGGATCGATCCCGACGCTGAGCCTGCTGGGCACCACGGCGCTGCTGTTCGAAGCCCCGGGCGCGATGGAGCTTCATTCGCAGCAGCGCATCTGGGCGCTCGCGCAGGAGGCTGCCGAATGGCCCGAGGTGCGCGAGGCCGTGCCCGGAATGAACAACCTGATGCTGAGCTTCGTTCGCCCGCCGCGTGCGCTCGATGAACTGAAGGCCCGGCTGGAGGCCGCCTGGGAGGCCGTCACGCCGCTCACCCGCGAGGGCCGCGTGGTCGAGCTGCCGGTGCGCTATGGCGGTGCCGGCGGTCCGCACATGGCGGACGTGGTGGCGCACACCGGCCTGTCGGTCGAGGAGATCGTCGAGCTGCACAGCGCGCCGCTGTACCCGGTGTATGCGCTGGGCAGCCATCCCGGCTACTGCTACCTGGGTGGCATGGACCCGCGCATCGCGACGCCGCGGCGCAAGGTGCCGGTGCTCAGCATTCCGGGTGGCGCCGTGTCGATCGGCGGGGCGCAGACCGGTGTCTCGGCCTCCGCCGGGCCGAGCGGCTGGAACACCATCGGCAGCACCACCATGGTCTTCTTCGACCCGGGGCGGAATCCGCCGGCCACGCTGCAGCCGGGCGACCGCATTCGCTTCCTGGTGGAAGGGATAGAAAAATGATCGAGATACTTTCCAACGCGGCCCTGGCGACCGTGCAGGACCTCGGGCGCCTGGGCAGCCTGCGCTTCGGCGTGGGTACCGCCGGTGCCATGGACGACCTCGCGCTGGCGGCGGGCAACCTCCTGCTGGGCAACGATCCCGGCGCCGCGGGCATCGAGATCCCGGTCTTTCCGTTCAAGCTCCGCTTCACCGGGGATTGCGCCTTCGCGCTGACCGGCGCGGACTGCGGCGCGACGCTGGACGCGCAACCGCTGCTGCCGTGGTGGTCGCACCAGGCGCGGGCCGGCCAGGTGCTGACGCTGGGCCTGCCGCAGGGCGCGCAGCGCGCCAGCCGTGCGCTGCTGTGCCTGCCGGGCGGCATCGATGTGCCCGAGGTGCTGGGTTCGCGCAGCACCCAGATGCGCGGCGCCTTCGGTGGCCATGAGGGCCGGGCATTGCGCAAGGGCGACGTGCTGGGCGCCGCCGACCCGAAGCGCGCCTGCCGGACCGGCTTCGGCCTGGTGCCGCCGGCCATCGCCCTGCCGCTGGAGCTCGACGGGCGGGTCGCGCTGCGGGTCTTGCCGGCGGCCGAATACCTGGGCTTCGAGGCCGCGTCCCGCGAGGCCTTCTGGGCCGGCGAATGGCGCATCACGGCGCAGAGCGACCGCTACGGCTACCGGTTGGCCGGGGAGGCCCTGCAGCCCGTGGCGCCGATGGAACTGCGTTCGCATGGCATCGTGCCCGGCGTGATCCAGGTCCCGCACAGCGGGCAGCCGATCATCCAGATGCGCGACGCGCAGCCGTCGGGCGGCTATCCCAAGTTCGGCACCGTGATCGAGGCCGATCTGTGGCGACTGGGCCAGGCGCCGATCGGCAGCCGGATCCGCTTCATCGAGACGAGCTGGGACGAGGCCGTGGCCGCGCTCGAACAGAAGGAGGCCTGGCTGGCGAAGGTGGCACGCATGGTGGCGCTGCACCGCAGCGGGCCGATGGGGAGCGCTGCATGAAAAAGGCGCCTCACGAGCTCCTGGAGATCGCCGGCTGGATGGCGGCGACGGACATCGGCTTTCTCGAACTGCGGATGCCCGGCGCGACCGTGCGGCTGGGGCGGCAGGGCGAGGCGGTCGTGGCGCTGGACCCCATCCCGCCCGGCGAGGCCGCCGGGCCGGTCGCCCGCGGGCCCGTGGTCCCAACCCAGGCAGGGCTCGCTCCCGACACCGTGAGCGCCGCTTCCGTCGGCGTGTTCCTGCACGCCCACCCCGGCGCGACGGCGCCGTTCGTGCGCGTCGGCCATGACGTCCAGGCCGGCCAGACGCTCGGACTGCTGCGCATCGGCGTCCTGCTGCTGCCGGTGAGCGCCCCGCGAGCCGGCACCGTCGCCGCGCTGCGGGCCGACGACGGCGCGACTGTCGGCTACGGCACGGCCCTGGTCGAGCTGCATCCCATCTGACGACAAGGAAAGCACCATGGACATGGACCTGAACGCGGACCTGGGCGAAGGCTTCGGCTCCTGGCGCATGGGCGACGACGAGGCGCTGCTGGGCATCGTCTCGTCGGCCAACGTCGCCTGCGGCTTCCATGCGGGCGACCCGCAGATCATGGACCGCACCGTGCGCACGGCGCTGGCGCGCGGCGTGGATGTGGGCGCGCATGTCGGCTTCCCGGACCTGGCCGGCTTCGGCCGCCGCCCGATGCAGATGGACACGGGCGAGCTGGTCGCGGCCGTGGTCTACCAGCTCGGCGCCCTGGCGGGCATCGCACGCACCGCGGGGCACCGCATGACGCACATGAGTTTTCATGGCGCGCTCGGCAACATGGCGGCGGCGGACGCGGAATTCGCGGCGCCGCTGGTGCGGGCGGTGGCGGACTTCGATCCCTCGCTGACGATCAGCTCCTCGGCCAGCCGGGCCATCGAGGATGCGGCGCAGCGCTGCGGCTTGCGCATTCGCACCACCTTCCTGGCCGACCGCGCCTGCGACGACGCGGGGCTGCTGATCCCGCGCAAGATGCCGGACTCGGTGATCCACGACCCCGAACGGGTCCTGGCGCGTGTCCGGCAGTTGCTGGCGGAGGGCACCGTCACCACCTACGCCGGCAAGACGATCCCGATGCGCGTGCATTCGATCCTGGTCCACGGCGACACGCCGGGCGCGGTGACACTGGCGCGCGGGGTGCGCGAGGTGGTCGAGGCGCACGGCCGTGTGGTCCCGATCTCGCGCCAGGCCGCCTGAAGCGCGCCGTCGAGCGGGCACGGACATGGTGCTTACCCTAGGTCGGCGCGCACGCTTCCAGGGCGACATAAGGGGGGCTTATCGCTCCACAGCCAAACCGTCTTGGCGCGCCGAACCTGCGGTCGATACAGTGAATTCATCGCGGTCCGAAAGCGCATTCGACAAGGGCGCGACCGGCCGCCATCCCACAGAAAGAAAGTGATCCAGATGCCCTTCTCCGATTACAAGACCGCCCTGGTGACAGGTGCCTCCTCCGGCATCGGCGCCGCCGTTGTCGAGCGCCTCTGCAAGGAAGGCCTGCAGGTCCATGCGCTGGCCCGCAGCGGCGCCAAGCTGAAAGAACTCGCCGCGCGCACGGGCTGCATCCCGCACGCCATCGACGTGAGCGACCTGCACAGCGTCACCGCGCTGACGAAGGAGGTCGAGTTCGACGTTCTCGTGAACAACGCCGGCGTCGATCGGCCGGGATCGATCCTGAAAGCCGACGCCGAAGGCATCGACCTCCTGGTGGACGTCAATCTGCGCGCGGTGCTGCATCTCTGCCGGCTGGTCGTTCCGGGCATGGTGGCGCGCGACAGCGGCCACGTGGTCAACATCAGCTCGATCGCCGCGGCCTACAACTTCGGCGGCAACAGCACCTACCACGCGACCAAGGCGGCGGTGAGCATGTTGTCGAGGCAATTGCGGGTGGATTGCTTCGGCAAGCGGGTGCGCGTCACCGAGATCTGCCCGGGCCGCGTGGCGACCGACATCTTCGCGCACGTGCACGGCGACTCCGAGGAGACGCGCAAGCGCTTCGTCGAAGGCTACGAGCTGCCGGAGGCTGCCGACATCGCCAACGCCATCGCCTTCGCGATCGCGGCGCCTGTCGCGGTGAACATCGGCCACATGGAAATCACACCGACGCTGCAGGTGCCCGGCGGCCTCTCCACCGCCAAGCCGGAGACGGTGCGGGCCTGAGCCTCGCCCGTTCACACGAGAGCACGCCATGAAGGACTTCGACCTCCTTGCGATCCTGCTGAAGCCCGAGTTCGGCGCCATGCTGCTGCACGGGATGGTGCTGACCCTGAAGATCGCGGTCGGCTCCTGGCTGCTCGCGATGTCGATGGCCGTCGTCCTGCTGGTGGTCCGGCTCAGCGCCAACCCGGTGGCCGAGCAGGCCGTTGCGGCCTATGTCTCCTACCACCGCAACGTGCCGACGCTGGTGCAGCTGATGCTTTGGTACTTCGGCATCTTCAGCCTGCTACCGGACGCCGTGCAAGCCTGGCTGTCGAACAACAATGCCGAGGCGCTGATCTCGATCGTGGCGCTCGGTCTCTGCCAGGCCGCCTACTTCAGCGAGGACATGCGCTCCGGCCTGCGCGCCATCCCGGCCGGACAGTCCGAGGCGGCGCGTGCCCTGGGACACGGCTACATCGGCGCGATGCGGCACGTGATGCTGCCGCAGGCGGTGCGCAACGCGGTGCCGGCCCTGGTGAATCACAGCGTGTCCCTGTTCAAGAACAGCAGCCTGGCGATGGCCATCGGCGTCGCGGAACTGACCCATGCGGTCAAGGAGATCGAGAGCCAGAGCTTCCGCACCTTCGAGGCGTACAGCATGGCGACCTTGATGTACCTGCTGGTGTCCCTGCTCATCATGGCGGTCGGGGCCTGGATCGCACGCCGCTATCGCGTTTCCGGGGCGAGGTAAGACATGTTCGGCATCTTCGACATACTGCGCGACAACTGGCTGCTGCTGCTGGTCGGCCAGTATCCCAACGGGCCGATGGGCGGCATCGTCGCCACGCTCATTCTCTCGGTGCTGGGCATCGTGCTGGCCTTCCCCGTGTCGGTGCTGCTGGCACTGGCGCGGCTCTCCCCCTGGCGCGCGCTGCGCTGGCCGGCGACGGTGCTGGTGTACATCGTGCGCGGTGTTCCTCTCCTGATGGTCATCCTGTGGGTGTACTTCCTCGTGCCGATCCTGATCGGGCGGGACGTGTCCGGCTTCACCACGATGTTGTGCACGCTGGTGATCTACGAAGGCGCGTATCTGTCGGAAGTGGTCCGCGCCGGCATCCAGGCGCTGCCGAAGGGACAGACCGAGGCGGCCCGCGCGCTGGGCCACAGTCACCTGGGCACCATGGCTTACGTGATCCTGCCCCAGGCCCTCTACAACATGCTCCCGAGCATGCTGAGCCAGTTCATCTCCACCATCAAGGAGACCACGCTGGGCTACGTGATCAACGTGCAGGAACTCACCTTCGCCGCCAATCAGATCAACAACCAGTTGCTGACCAAGCCGTTCCAGGTGTTCTTCATCCTGGCGATGACCTACTACGTCGTCTGCTTCAGCCTGACCCAGCTGGCGCAATGGCTGGAGCGCCGAATCGTCCACAAGCGGCTCGGCAGCGCGACACCCGCCACCACCGAGGACGGCCTGCCGCTGCCGCCGGTGGCAGCCAACTCCTGACACCGCGATTCGACGGTGAGCGAAACAAAGAACGGAGACCGACCATGGAAACGCTTGAACAACCCAGCGCACGGCTGAAGCCGCGCGAGGACGACACCATGATCCTGTTTTCCAATATCAACAAGTGGTATGGCGACTATCAGGCGCTGACCGATGTCAACGCCGAGGTCAAGAAGGGCGAGGTGGTCGTGGTCTGCGGCCCCTCCGGCTCCGGCAAGTCGACCTTGATCCGCACGGTCAACCGGCTGGAGGAAATCAAGTCCGGCCAGTTGCTGTTCGATGGCCACGATATCCATGCCCCGATGAGCAGCCATGCGCTGAACAAGCTGCGCAGCCGCATCGGCTTCGTGTTCCAGAGCTTCAACCTGTTTCCCCATCTGTCCGTGCTGGACAACATCATGCTGTCGCCAGTGCATGTGCTGGGTGTGAAGCGCAGTGACGCCAAGGCCAGGGCCGGCCAGCTGCTGGAGCGCGTGGGGCTGTCGAACAAGGCCAATTCCTATCCGGCGCAGCTCTCGGGCGGCCAGCAGCAGCGCGTCGCGATCGCCCGCGCCCTGGCGATGGAGCCGCCGGCCATGCTCTTCGACGAGCCGACCAGCGCGCTGGACCCGGAAATGGTCGGCGAGGTGCTGTCGGTCATGCGCAGCCTGGCCAACGAGGGCATGACGATGATGTGCGTCACCCACGAGATGAACTTTGCGCGCGAGGTGGCCGACCGCGTCTGGTTCATGGACGCCGGCCGCATCCTGGAGAAGGCGGACCCTGAGACCTTCTTCACCCGACCCCAGCACCCGCGTGCGCAGCGATTCCTGTCGGACCTGCGGGCGCATTGAGCCGATCGATTTCCCCTTGTTTTTCACCCGTTATTCTTCCCAGGAGCTTCCCATGTCGAATGCCAACGTGTTTCGTCTTGCCGCCCTCGGCGCGGCCCTCTGCGCATGCTCGCTCGCGGCCCAGGCCGACCAGTGGAGCGACATCGCTGCACGCAAGGAACTCAAGTGCGGCACCTTCGCCGACGTGCCGCCCTTTGCAGCGCCGGACCCGAAGACCCGCGAGATGGTCGGCCACGACGTGGACCTCTGCAACGCCATCGCGAAGGAGCTCGGCCTGACGGCCAAGGTGACGCCGCTGTCGGTCGAGGCCCGCGTGCCCGAGGTCAAGCTCGGCCGCGTCGACGTGACCATCGCCAACCTGGCCTACACCAAGAGCCGCGGTGAGCAGATCCAGTTCAGCGACCCGTATTACGTCGCGAAGGAAATGCTGGCGGTCAAGGCGTCGGACCCGGGCACGACCAAGGCCGATTTCAAGGGCAAGCGCCTGAGTTCGACCAAGGGCTCGACCTCGGAGCTGTCGATCAAGATGAACGGCTCCGAACCCGTGACCTTCCAGGACACCGGCTCGGCCTTCATGGCCGTCCAGCAGAACAAGTCGATGGGCATGGTGGCGAACACCATGACGATCACCAAGCTGGTCAACCAGTCGAAGACCGAGGGCGTCGAGCTGAAGATGATCAAGGAACCGATGGTGCTGCAGCCGATCGGCATCGGGATGAAAAAGGACGAGCCGGTGTTGCTGGCCAAGGTGAACGAAGCGCTCTACGCGCTGGAGAAGAAGGGCGAGCTGGACAAGCTGTGGAACAAGTGGCTCGGCCCGAACACCGAATACAAGATGACGCGAGAAGAGAAGGTCACGCCGCTGGCCGACTTGAAGTTCGAACTGCTGCCTTGAGTGCCGGCTTGCCGCCGGGTGAGCGCCAGGTTGGCCGTCATCGACCCGTTGCGTCGCGCCGCGCGGCAGTGCGTTCGAGGAGACGCAGATCTTCAAATTAATTCGACTGTCAAACTAATTCGGCTCCGACGCGGTCGGAACATAGTGCGAGTGCAGGGCCGGCTGGTGAGGATTGAGAATCGCGTGCAGGACATAGGCTGCGCCTCCCACCGCGGTCGCCAGGTCGGCGTAGCGCGCTGTCTTCACCGCTGGCGCGACAAGACCGGCCCTTGCCGCGTACCGGGCGAGTACCTCGGTGGCGGCATCGAGCAGGGTGTCGCCGCCGAGGGTCACGGTCTCGCCTCCCAGGACGATCACCTGCGGGTTGAAGGTCGTCCAGGCGTTCTGGAGCAGCACGCCAAGCACGGCACCCGCTCGCGCGAAAGCGCTCCGGGTCGCCGGATCGCGAGCGCTCATGCGCGCACGCAGCGCGCGCCGGTCGATGGTGTCGTTCTGAAAGCAGCCTGCCGCGGCCGCGATGGCCTTGAGCCCGATGTACGCCTCTGCGCAACCGAGGCGACCGCAGGAGCAGGGCTGGCCATCGATCACGAGGGTCGTGTGGCCGATCTCGCCCGCTGAACCGCTGGCGCCCGTGAACAGCGCGTGGTTGAGGATGATGCCCGCCCCGACGCCGACGCCGCAGCTGACGTAGACCAGGGGATCGTCGACCGGCCGTTCGCAGAACTCGGTCTCGCCGACCGCTGCCAGGTCGGCCTCGTTGTGATAGTAGACCGGGACGTCCGCCAGACCCGCGCGTGCGAGTTCGGCGCCGAAGCGACGGCCGATCTCGACATGGCGCCAGCCGATGTTCGGCGCAAATTCGAGCATGCCCGAACGCTTGTCCACCGGCCCGTGCAGTCCGACGCCGATGCCCAGCAGGCGCGAACCGTCGCGTGTCATCTTCGCGGAGAGGGCGGTGGCCATCTCGACGAGTTGGTGGCAGGCTTGATCCGGATCCTTGGATCGCAACGCTGCCTGGCTCGACTCGAGTATTTCCCCATGGATCGAGGTCGCCACGACCCGGACGACGTCGGGTCCAAGGTCGACGCCGAGCAAGACCATGTTCTTGCCATCGAGCCTCAAAGGCGTGGGCCGCCGTCCGACGGTACCGGTCACGAATGCATCCGCCTCGACCAGCCACCCTTCATCGATGAGTTCCTTGATGAGCAGGCTGACCGTCGATCGCGTCAAGCCGCTGCGCTCGGACAGGCCGGCGCGCGAGATGCCGGCGTGTTCGCGCAGCAGGCGAAGCATGGCAATGCGATTGATGTTCTTGACGAGAGCCTGATCTCCCGTGACTGGCGTTGGCGTGTGCATTGGCTCCTTCGGCGCGCTCGTTCGTTTTATGGCTGCTGGTCGAACTAATGGTCTCACATTTCGATTTTCCAGATGTGTCATGGCGATCCTTGGAGCCGATGGCGCGGCGAGCCAAGCCGAAAGCGTGGCGTCGACTTCGAAAATCTGCACCATCGGCGTATTCCCTAGTGACGTCATCAGCGGCGGATGGCACATTTGTTTGGCCATCAAACAAATAGGAGACACGATGAGAAGCATCAAGTTGGTTTCTTCTGCGGTGCTCGCCGCGGGGATGTGCCTGTCCTCTGCCGGTGTCCTGGCCGCCGACATGACCGTTCGTCTGCTCCACGTGGACCAGAACCCCGAGACCGGCGCCTTCTACAACGACGTCGCACGCCGCTTCGAATCGACGCACCCCGGTGTCAAGGTCGAGATCCAGTACCTCGAGAACGAGTCGTACAAGAAGAAGCTGACCACGCTGCTGCAATCACCCGACCGGCCCAACATCCTGTACAGCTGGGGTGGCGGAACCATGCGCGACCAGATCAAGGCCGGGGTGGTCGAGGACCTCTCGGCGCCCATGGACGCGAAGTGGCGCGAGAGCTTCATGCCGGCTGCGCTGCAGGCCTTTACCGTCAACGGCAAGGTCTACGGGGTGCCGCTGCAGCTGGGCCAGGTCGGGTTCTTCTACAACAAGGACCTCTTTGCCAAGGCCGGCGTGGACGCCGGGTCGATCAAGACCTGGGACGACCTGCTCGGCGCCGTGAAGAAGATCAAGGACTCGGGAAGCACGCCGATCATCGTCGGCGGCGGGGACAAGTGGCCGCTGCACTTCTACTGGTCGCATCTGGCATTGCGACTCGGAGGCAAGGCTGCCTTCGACGCTGCCATGCAAGGCGAGGGTAAGGGCTTTGCGAGCGACACCTTCGTCCAGGCGGGCACCTTGTTCCAGCAGCTGACCGACCTGAAGCCCTTCCAGCCGGGCTACCTCGGCGCCACGTTTCCCCAGTCGTCGGGCCAGTTCGGCGACGGCAAGGGCGCCATGGTGCTCCAGCTGAACGCGATGCTCGGCTCGATGAAGGCGAACTCCGCGAACAAGCTCGGCATTCCCGAGGACAAGCTGGGATGGTTTCCGTTCCCGGTCGTCGCGGGGGGCAAGGGCGACCCGAGCGACACCTTGGGCGGAATGAATGGCTGGCTCGTCACCAAGGGCTCTCCGAAGGAGGCCRTCGAATTCCTGCGCTTCTTCTCGGAGGCAAAGAATCAACGGGTGCCCGCTGAACGCGGCTCCTACATCCCCGTGGTGATTGGAACGCAGGATGCCATCGCCAACCCCATTCTTCGCCAATTGGCAGGCAACGTTTCGAAGTCCCCCTACCACCAGATCTATTACGACCAGATGCTTGGCCCGTCGGTTGGTGCGGTGGTCAACGACGTGTCGGTCGAACTCGCCACGGGGAAGATGAAGCCGGCGGATGCAGCGGCTGCGGTACAAGCCGCCTGGCAGCGCGCCAACAGCACCAACTGAACGACCCACGCGACCCCGACTCAGGCGCCGGCATTCGATGCGCGTAGACAGGGAAGGAGCCATCGTGACGACGATCGATCACAGTGCAGGTGCCGTGGCGCCCGCCCTAACGGGCAGGTCGCGGGCCTGGCGTCGCAAGCCATCCAAGCGAATCGGCGGAACAACGGCCGTGGTGCTGTTCTTTCTTCCGCCGGCGATCTTGTTGTTCACCCTGTTCGTCGCCTTGCCGATGGGGGCCGCCGGTTGGTACAGCTTCTTCAACTGGAACGGCTATGGCGTGCCCACGAATTTCGTCGGCTTGCGAAATTTCGTGGACCTCTTCCGCAATCCTGCGTTCCACACGGCCCTCGGCAACAACCTGCTGATCATCGTGGGGTCGCTGGCCGTGCAGTTGCCATTGGCGCTGGCAATGGCGGTATTGCTTGCCGACCGGGTGATCGGCACGACCACGTTCAGGTTGATCTTCTTTCTGCCGTACATCCTGGCGGAGATCGCGGCCGGCCTGATCTGGCGCTTTGTCTACGACGGCGACTACGGCTTGCTGGCCAAGATCTGGGAATCGTTCGGAGCGACGGCGCCTTATGTGCTGTCCGAACCCGAGATCGCCATGTACGCCATCCTGGTGGTCGTGATCTGGAAGTACTTCGGCTTCCACATGATCCTGTACATCGCCGGATTGCAGCAGATCGATCGCAGCCTGTACGAGGCCGCTCGCATCGACGGCGCGTCGCGCTGGYAGATCTTCAGCCGGATCACGGTGCCGCTGCTGGGCTCGACGATCAGGCTGTCGGTGTTCTTCGCGATCCTGGGGTCGATCCAGCTGTTCGACCTCATCATGCCGCTGACCAAGGGCGGCCCGTCCGACAGCACGCAGACCATGGTGACCTTCCTCTACAACTACGGTGTCACTCGCATGGAAATCGGATTCGGCAGTGCCGTCGGCGTTGTCCTGTTCCTGATCTGCGTGGTCTTCGCCTTTGGCTACAAGCGGGTTCTGATGCGCCATGATTAGTCACGATACATCCGCGCCGAAGTCGGCGTCCATGTCGCCGGTCGTTCGCTACGCAGCGCTGTTCCTCGTTGCCGGCCTGGTGCTGATCCCGTTGGTCGCCACCGTCCTGGGTGGATTCAAGACCTTGGGAGACCTGCGCGTCAATCCCTTCGGGATCCCGGGGCAATGGGAGTGGCGAAACTACTGGGACATCCTGGGCGGGAGCCGCTACTGGCAACTGATGGGGAATTCCGCGGTGATCGCGTTGCTGACGGTCGTCCTGACGGTGATGGTCTCGGCGATGGCCGCATTTGTGTTCGTGCACATCCAGTTCTTCGGCTCGACCTTCCTCATCAACTACCTTCTTCTCGGATTGATGTTCCCCGCGGCGACCGCAATCTTGCCGCTCTTCATCCAGATCCGGGACCTGGGCCTGCTCGACAACTACTGGGGCGTCGTCCTGCCCCAGGTGGCCTTCGGCCTGGCGTCGAGCATCCTGCTGTTCCGCAACTACTTCAAGCAGCTGCCGGCGGAGTTGTTCGAGGCGGCACTCATTGACGGCTGCGGCTACTTCAGGTTCTTCTGGCACATCGTGCTGCCCCTGTCGAGACCCATCCTGGCGACGGTGTCGGTGATCGTCTTCGTGCACAGCTGGAACTCCTACCTGCTGCCCTTGGTGGTCTTCAACCGCGAGACGCTCTACACGTGGCCTCTGGGAATCATGGCGTACCAGGGCGAGTTCTCCACCGACTGGAACCTGGTGCTGGCATTCATCACGCTCACGATCCTTCCGGCCGTGATCATGTTCTTTGCTGCGCAGAAGCACATCGTGGCCGGCCTGACCTCCGGCTCTGTCAAAGGATAAGGACCCATCATGTCTTCGGTGAGTATCAGAAAAGTCCAGAAGGACTATGGCCCGGTGTCCGTCATCCGAGGCGTCGACGTCGAAATCGATGACGGCGAATTCGTGATTCTCGTCGGCCCTTCCGGCTGCGGAAAGTCGACCCTGCTGCGAATGATTGCCGGGCTCGAGGACATTTCGGACGGCGAGATCCGCATCGGCGAGAGGGTGGTCAACGATGTCGCACCCAAGGAACGCGACATCGCGATGGTGTTCCAGAGCTACGCGCTGTATCCGCACATGACGGTCGAGCAGAACATGGCGTTCTCGCTCAAGATGGGCGGTGCGAAGAAGAGCGAGATCGACCCGAAGGTCGCGCGTGCGGCGAAGATCCTCAGTCTCGAGCCGCTGCTGGGTCGCCTGCCGAAGGAACTCTCCGGTGGCCAGCGTCAGCGCGTCGCGATGGGCCGGGCGATCGTTCGCGACCCCAAGGTGTTCCTGTTCGACGAGCCGCTGTCCAACCTCGACGCCAAGCTTCGGGTGCAGATGCGCACCGAGATCAAGGCGCTGCACCAGCGCCTGGGAACCACCATCGTCTACGTGACCCACGACCAGGTCGAGGCCATGACGATGGCCGACAAGATCGTGGTGCTGCATGACGGCGTCGTCGAGCAGGTGGGCGCCCCTCTCGACCTGTACGACCGTCCGAGCAACTTGTTTGTGGCCGGCTTCATCGGCAGTCCCGCGATGAACCTCCTCAAGGGGAAGGTGGAGCGAGAGGGCTTCGTGGTCGATGCATCCGGTGGCCTGACCTTGCCCTTCTCGAACGCACCGACAGCGACGCCGGGACTGCCGGCGGTCTACGGCATCCGGCCCGAGCACTTCGTGCTCGACAGCGCGGGCTTCCCGATCACGGTGGAGGTGGTCGAGCCGACCGGCTCCGAGACTCAGGTGATGGCACAGCTCGGTGGACAGGCGATCACCGCGGTCTTCCGCGAGCGCATCACCGCCGGCCCCGGCGAAGTCATCCGGATCGCCGCACAGAGCGAACACGCGCATCTGTTCGATGCGGCGACAGAGCAACGAATCAATTGAAGGAGCAGGTCAATGGAATTTCTGAGCGTCAAGGCCAACCAGATCGTCGATGCCCGCGGCAAGAGCGTGCGGCTCAGGGGCACCTGTGTCGGCGGCTGGATGAACATGGAGGACTTCATCAACGGCTTCTCCGGCGCGGAGCACACGCTGCGGTTCGAGATGGCGGAGGTCCTGGGGAAGTCGAAGGCCGAGTTCTTCTTCGAGCGATTCCACGACCACTTCTTCAATGAAGCGGACATCGAATACCTCAAGAGCCTTGGCACCACGGTGGTCAGGCTCCCGCTGAACTACAGGCACTTCGAGGACGACAACAAGCCCTTCACCTACAAGGAGGCCGGCTTTCAACGGCTGACGCAGGTGCTGCGGTGGTGCGAGAAGCACGGCCTCCATGCCATCCTCGACCTTCACGCCGTCCAGGGGTGGCAGAACGTGCATTGGCATTCGGACAACGCCAACAGGCACAGCCTGTTCTGGAAGCACACGCATTACCAGGACCGGTTCATCGCCCTGTGGAAGGAGATTGCCCGGCGATACAAGGACGAGGCCGTCATCGCGGGATTCAACCTGATGAACGAGCCCTGCGTGAACAACCAGTTCGGCGACCTGCCCTGGAACATCCACAAGAACTACCGTCCGGACTGGGACCTGATGAACGCCGTCTATCGGCGGGCCGTCGACGCGGTCAGGGAGATCGATTCCAGGCACATCATCTTTCTCGAAGGCGATCGCTATTCCTACCTCTTCGATGGCCTGGAAGCCCCCTTCGCGGAGAACCTCGTCTACAGCAGCCACAACTACACCATCGCGGGCTTCGGCCCGGGCCAGTATCCCGGAACGATCGATGCGGGACAGTCCCGAAGCTATGGCCCCGAGCACTGGGACCTGGCGAGGCAAGAGACGGAGTTCACGAACCACGAAGGCACCGTGTTCACGAAGAAGCACGGCACTCCCTTGTGGGTCGGCGAGTTTGGATCGGTCTACAACGGCGGCCTGGAATCGGTGCCCGACCGCCTGCGTGCCATGGACGACCAGATCGGCATTTTCGAGCGCCATGGCGCGCACTGGACCACCTGGACTTACAAGGACGTCGGCGTGATGGGGCTGGTGACCCTCGACCCCGAGTCGGAGTACCGGCAGCGGGTCGGCGACTTCATCCGGAAGAAGGAGCAATTGGGCGCCGACGACTGGATGGTGTGGATGCCCCAGACGCCTGTCAAGCAGGAAACCGGAAAGCTCGCGCAGCAGATCTACGACGTCATCGGCGACGAAGACATCACTCAAAACTACAACCGCAAGTGCTTCAGCTCGGCGGTGCTCTGCTTCTACACCAGCGCCCTGATGCAGCAGACCTACTCCCGCCTGTTCAAGGACTTGTCCGAAACGCAGATCGATCGGGTCCTCTCGTCGTTCTCGCTGAAGCAGTGCAAGGTGAACAACGAACTCGCCGGGATCGTGAGGAAGTATGCCGCCTTCCCGACGCAGTCACGCGATTGATTCCCCACTGACAGAGGACCACTCATGGACAAGGTAGGTATCGGCTTCATCGGCTGCGGGAACATCAGCGAGGCTTATTTGAAGGCCGCGACGAAATTCCCCATCCTCGACATTCGAGGCGTTGCGGACATGAAGCCGGAGGCAGCGCAGGCGCGTGCCTCACAGTTCGGGCTCAAGGCACTCTCGGTCGATGCGCTCTTGCGCGACCCCGCGATCGAGATCATCGTGAACCTGACGATTCCGGCGGCGCACGTCGAGGTCGGCCTCATGGCGATCGCGGCCGGCAAGCACGTCCATTCCGAAAAGCCATTGGGTCTCACGACTTCGCATGCTCGAACGCTGCTCGAAGCCGCCGACAAGCGTGGCCTTCGCGTCGGCTGTGCGCCCGACACCTTTCTGGGTGGAGCCCACCAGACGTGTCGCAAGCTCGTCGACGAAGGCGCCATCGGCAAGCCAGTGGCTGGCACGGCGACTTTCATGTGTCCGGGTCACGAGCGTTGGCATCCGAATCCTGCCTTCTACTACGCGGAGGGCGGCGGACCGATGCTCGACATGGGGCCGTACTACATCACGGCACTGGTCAACCTCATCGGACCGGTTGCGCGCGTCTCCGGGTCGACCTCGCGCGTGCGCAGCGAGCGCCTCATCACCAGCGAGCCGCTCAAGGGCACGAAGATCGACGTCGAAGTGGCCACCCATGTCGCCGGCACGATGGAGTTTGCGTCGGGCGCCATCGTTTCGATCGCCACCAGCTTCGACGTGCCGAAGCACCGGCATGTACCGATCGAGCTCTACGGCACCGAGGCCAGCATGATCGTCCCCGATCCGAACTACTTCGGCGGCACGATCCAGCTCGCCCAGGCGGGGCAGGATTGGGTCGAGCAGCCGATCGGACATGCCTACGGAGACGGCAACTATCGAAGCATCGGCGTGGCCGACATGGCGCACGCCATCCGCGCCAACCGTCCGCACCGCGCGTCGGGCGAATTGGCCCTTCATGTCCTCGAAGTCATGGAGGCGTTCGAAACCTCATCGCGACTCGGTCGCCACGTGAGCATCGAGACCCGGCCCGAGCGGCCGCAGATATTGCCGACCGCGTTCTCGGCAGGCGGCCTCGGCTGAATCCATCAACGAATTGAACAGAGGCAACTCAATGCGCGAAGCCATGATCGTGTGGGGCGGCTGGATGGGGCACGAGCCCGACCAGGGTGCGAAGATCGTCTCGGACATGTTGACGGAGCGCGGCTTCAAGGTCCGTGTCGAAACCTCGACAAAGGCCTTCGCGGACCCGGCCATCGCGGACCTGAGCCTGATCGTTCCGATCATCACGATGGCCAAGATCGAAAAGGACGAACTCGCCAACCTGACCCGAGCCGTCCGCGAAGGCGTCGGCCTCGCCGGCTTTCATGGCGGCATGGGCGATGCCTTTCGCGAGGCGGTCGACTACCAGTTCATGACGGGAGGCCAATGGGTGGCCCATCCCGGCAACGTCATCGACTTCCGCGTGAACATCGTCAAGCCGGACGATCCGGTGACGAAGGGCATTGGCGACTTCGACTACCACTCGGAGCAGTACTACATGCACGTCGACCCGTCGAACGAGGTGCTGGCCACGACGACCTTCACCGGCGAGCATGCGCCATGGATCGAAGGCGTGGTGATGCCGGTGGTGTGGAAGCGCCGGCACGGGCAGGGGCGGGTGTTCTATAGCGCGCTCGGCCATGTCGCCAAGGAGTTCGAGGTGCCGCAGATGCGCACGATCCTCGAGCGCGGCATGCTCTGGGCGGCGCGCTGACACAACCCGACGCCGTACACCCATGACTTCTTCCACGCCCGTCTACAAGGACCCCGCGCAGCCGTTGGCGGCGCGCGTGAACGACCTGCTCGGACGCATGACGCTCGAGGAAAAGATCGCCCAGATGCACGCCTTCTGGCTGATCCTGTCCGAGAGCGGCGAACACCGGGTGCGTCCCGGCGAGGCTTTCGTTGTTGCCAGCGACGCCGATTCGGTGCTACGGCGCCTGGCCAACGGTATCGGACAGATCACCCGGCCATTGGGCACGCGCAGTGTCGAAGCAGGCAGCGGATTGCGCGCGCTCAACAAATTGCAGCGCTATCTACGAAACGAGACACGTCTGGGCATTCCCGCGATGTCGCATGAAGAGTGCCTCGCAGGCATGATGACCCGCGATGGCACGCTGTTTCCGTCTCCGCTGGCCCTCGGCGCCACCTGGAATCCCGCGCTCGTCGAGAAGGTGGCAGCGAAGATCGGCTTCGAATGCCGGGAGTTGGGATGTCAGCAAGGACTGGCGCCCGTTCTCGATGTCTCGCGCGATGTCCGGTGGGGACGCACGGAAGAAACCTTCGGCGAGGATCCCTATCTCGTCGGCGTCATGGCGACGCGTTATGTTCGCGGCATCCAGGGCCCCCGGCGAGACGTGCTCGCGACGCTGAAGCACTACGCGGGTCATTCGTTCAGCGAGGGCGCACGCAACCATGCCCCGGTGCACGTCGGCTGGCGGGAGCTGAACGACACCTTCCTGCTTCCCTTCGAGATGGCCGTGAGGCAGGCCAACGCAGGCTCGGTGATGCCGGCCTACCACGACATTGACGGCGAGCCGACACACTGCTCGCACCACCTGCTGACAGAGGTGCTGCGCGAGCAATGGGGCTTCGACAGTCTGGTGGTGGCCGACTATGTGGGGGTGAGCTTGCTCTATCAGCACCACGCGGTGGCAGCGGATGCGACCGAAGCCGCGGCCCTGGCCTTCAATGCGGGGCTGGATGTCGAGTTGCCTGCGGATGATTGCGCGCAGCACCTCGCGGCGGCGATCGAGCGCGGCCTGATCACGTTGGCGACCGTCGATCGCATCGTCTCTCGGATCCTCACGGAGAAGTTTCGCCTGGGACTGTTCGAGAAGACCTTCGAGGACGCCGCAGCGGCGCCCGCGCTGCGTACGCCCGAAGTCGTTGCGACGGCCCTCGAAGCGGCGCGCCAGGCGATCGTGGTGCTGGACAACCGGGGTGGCGTGCTGCCGCTCAGTCCGGCCGGCGCTCCCCGCCTCGCCGTGATCGGCCCCACGGCCGACGATCCATTGGCCATGCTCAGCGGCTACAGCTACCCCGCCCACGTCGTCCTGCACAACCAGGTCGAAGACACCCGTCACATCGTGACGCCGCTGCAGGGCCTGCAGGCGATCTATGGCGCAGACAGCGTGCGCTACGCGAGGGGCTGTTCGATCATTGAAGTCCGCAAGAAGGGAACCCCGGTGTTCCCGGGCGATGTGCGCGCAGAGGGCATCCAGCCCACCTCGCCGGTTTCGCTTCGCACCGATGAAATTCCCGAGGCTGTCGACGCCGCCCGCAATGCAGATGTCGCCATCGTCCTGGTCGGCGACCTCGCAGGCCTTTTTCAAACCGGCACGATCGGGGAAGGCTCCGATGCGGATTCGCTCGATCTGCCCGGTGTGCAGCAGCAGTTGCTCGAAGCCGTGGTCGATACCGGTACACCGACCGTGGTCGTGCTGACCAGCGGGCGCCCCTACAACCTTGGCGGACTGGAGGATCGCATCGCAGCCTTCGTGATGGCGTTTGCCGGCGGCCAGCAGGGCGGCACCGCCATCGCCGAGGTCCTTTCGGGCCGCGCCGAGGCCACGGGCAGGCTGACCGTCTCCGTGCCGGAAAACGTTGGCGCCATGCCGTACTACTACAACCACAAGTTCAAGAGCGGAGGAACGCCGATTGCCCTGCACTTCGGCAGCCGATATCCCTTCGGCCATGGCCTGAGCTACACGCGCTTCGAGTACCGCAATCTGGAAGTGCCCCTTTCTCCCGTCCCCATCGAAGACGGCGAGATCGTGCTCAGCTTCGACCTCGCCAATACGGGATCCCGAAAGGGTGTGGAAATCCCACAGCTGTACGTGCGCGATCGCCTGGCCAGCGTCGTGCGACCCGTGCGGGAATTGAAGGCCTTTGGCCGGGTGGAACTGAGCGCCGGCGAGGTCGCCCGGGTGACCTTTCGGGTACCGGTGGACATGCTGGCCTTCACCGGCATGGCCGGTGCGCGAATCATCGAGCCGGGCACGTTCGAGTTGGGGATCGGTGCATCGAGTGCCGACATCCGGCTGCGTGCGCAGATCGACGTATGCGGCAGCACGCGCACGCTCGAACAGAACTGGCGCATGGAAAGCAGCTGTGACATTCACCCCCTCTCCCCGGCACCCCTCCTCTAGATCTCCCAATGCAACCGAAGCTCAATTCATCGTTTCTTCCCACCGACGCTTCCGGCGCCTTGCTCGTTGGCCGAGTCTGGCGTGCAGGCCCAGTCAACGGACCTTGCGTCGTGGTGGTTCGAGACGGTCAAGTGGTGGACATCACTGCCTCGGCGCCCACCGTGTCCGACCTTCTCGAGCGGCATGACCTCCTGGAATTCATCCGCAACTGCCCAGGGGAGCCCTTGGGTGAGGTCGCCGGGTGGCTGGACAAAGCCATGACGGCCTCGGGAGAGTCTGGCGCCGAGAAGCTCCTGGCACCGTGCGATCTGCAGGCCATCAAGGCATGCGGCGTCACCTTCGCCGTCAGCCTGCTGGAGCGTGTCATCGAGGAGCAGGCCGGCGGCGATTCGGCCAAGGCCACACAGATCCGGCATGACCTTCAGCGCACGATCGGATCGGACTTGTCGGCCATCCGACCCGGCTCGCCCGAGGCGGAAACGCTCAAACGCGAACTCATCCGCCAGGGCACATGGTCTCAGTACATGGAAGTCGGAATCGGCCCGGACGCCGAAGTGTTCTCGAAGGCGCAACCCATGTCAGCGGTCGGTTTCGGCGAGGACGTCGGCCTGCACCCGAGCTCGTCGTGGAACAACCCCGAGCCCGAGATCGTGCTGGCCGTCAACAGCCGTTCGCAGATCGTGGGTGCGACACTGGGCAACGATGTCAATCTTCGGGACATCGAAGGCCGCAGTGCCCTGTTGCTGGGAAAGGCCAAGGACAACAACGGGTCCTGTGCGATCGGACCGTTCCTGCGCCTGTTCGACGATGACTTCACGCTGGACACGATCCGTGCGGCCACCGTGAGCCTGACCATCGAAGGGCAGGACGATGGCTTCAGGCTGGAAGGCTCCAGCCGGATGGCCGAGATCAGCCGCGACCCCGCGGATCTGGTGCGGCAGACATGCGGTCCACACCACCAGTATCCGGACGGCTTTCTGCTGTTCCTCGGCACGATGTTCTCCCCGATCCAGGATCGGGAGGCCGAAGGCGAAGGGTTCACGCACCGCCTCGGCGATCGCGTGACGATCTCGACGCCATCGCTGGGCGCGTTGTTCAATCACGTGCAACGCTCCGACGCCATCGCGCCCTGGACCTTCGGGGTCCGAGCGCTCTACCAGAACCTGTCCTCCCGCGGCATTGCCGCTTCCTGAGGCCCGCGAAGACCAAGAGAGGGACCATCAATGTCTGCCATCTATCCGAGCCTTGCCGACAAGCGAGTCGTCGTTACCGGCGGGAGTTCCGGCATCGGCGCGGCCATGGTCGAGGCCTTCGCCCGGCAGGGCGCCCAGGTGTTCTTCCTGGACATCGCCGACTCGGACGGCCGTGCGCTGCAGTCGAAACTTCGCGACGCCGCGCACCCGCCTGTGTTTCACCGTTGCGATCTGACCGACCTCCAGGCAACCCAGGCGACCTTCGCGGCGATCGAGGCAGCGGCGGGACCGGCCAACGTCCTCATCAACAATGCGGCCAACGACGACCGGCATGAAATCGGCGACGTCACCCCGGACTACTGGGACCAACGGATCGCCGTCAACCTGCGGCACCAGTTCTTCTGCGCACAAGCCGTTTCGGGCGGCATGCGGGCAGCCGGCGCAGGCGTCATCCTGAACCTCGGCTCGATCTCCTGGCACCTCGCGCTGGCCAATCTGTCGATCTACATGACCGCCAAGGCGGGCATCGAGGGACTGACCAAAGGATTGGCGCGCGATCTGGGCGGATTCAACATCCGTGTCAACTGCATCGTTCCGGGGGCGGTGCGCACGCCCCGTCAGATGAAGTTGTGGCAATCGCCCGAGAGCGAGGCGAAGGTCGTGGCGGCGCAATGCCTGCAGCAACGAATCGACCCTGTGCATGTGGCGGCGATGGCGCTCTTCCTCGCTTCGGACGATGCAGCCCGATGCTCCGGGCGCGAGTACTACGTGGACGCAGGCTGGTACGGCGGATGAAAACAGAGGCTGCCCGAAAGGCTCGCCGGTTTCGCTCGCAGGACTGGTTCGCCAACCCCGATCACATCGACTTGACCGCGCTCTATCTCGAGCGCTTCATGAACTACGGCGTCACGCCGGCAGAACTGCGCTCCGGCCGGCCCATTGTCGGGATCGCGCAATCCGGAAGCGATCTGAATCCGTGCAATCGCGTCCATCTGGAACTGGCAAAGCGCGTGCGTGACGGCATCCGCGACGCCGGCGGCATTCCGATGGAATTTCCCGTGCATCCGACTTTCGAGAATCGCCGGAGACCGACGGCGGCCATCGACCGCAACCTGGCTTACATGGCGCTGGTCGAGATCCTGCATGGCTACCCGATCGACGCCGTCGTGCTGACGACGGGTTGCGACAAGTCGACGCCATCCCAGGTCATGGCCGCGGCGACCGTGGACATTCCCACGATCGTGCTGTCCGGCGGCCCCATGCTCGACGGCTGGTTCGAAGGAGAACTCGTGGGCTCCGGCGCGGCGATCTGGAAGAGTCGGCGACTGCTGGCCGCCGGCCAGATCGACGAATCGAAGTTCATGGATATCGCGACCGCGTCGGCGCCTTCGGTGGGGCACTGCAACACCATGGGAACAGCGTCGACCATGAATGCGCTGGCGGAAGCGCTCGGCCTGTCCTTGACCGGCTGTGCCGCGATTCCTGCGCCTTACCGGGAACGAGGGCAAATGGCCTATGAAACCGGGCGCCGCATCGTCGAGTTGGCCTTCGAGGACAGGCGGCCCTCTTCGATCCTCACGCGGGATGCGTTTCTCGATGCGATCGTCGTCAATTCCGCGATCGGCGGTTCCACCAACGCGCAGCCGCACCTCATGGCCATGGCCCGTCATGCGGGCGTGGAACTGCGTCCGAGCGACTGGACCGAGTTCGGCTTCGACGTGCCGCTGCTGCTGAACATGCAACCGGCGGGCAAGTACCTGGGCGAGGCCTTCTATCGCGCCGGAGGTGTTCCGGCCGTGATGTGGGAGCTCGAGCAGGCGGGCAGGTTGCGCAGCGCGCGCCCGACCGTCACGGGCAAGACGATGGCACAGAATCTCGAAGGTCGACACAGCGCGAATCGGGAGGTGATTTGCGAGTTTGCGCGTCCCCTCAAGAATCAGGCAGGCTTCCTCGTTCTGAGCGGCAACCTGTTCGACTTCGCGATCATGAAGACCAGCGTGATCTCCGAAGAGTTTCGCGCGCGCTACCTGAGCCGTCCGGGCGCGGAGGGCAAGTTCGAATGCCGGGCCATCGTATTCGAGGATTCGGATGACTATCACGCGCGAATCAATGATCCTGCGCTCGCCGTCGACGAGAACTGCATCCTGGTGATACGCGGTGCCGGGCCTGTCGGCTGGCCGGGGTCGGCGGAAGTCGTGAACATGCAGCCGCCGGATGCGTTGCTCAGGCGCGGGATCACCAGTCTTCCCACCTTGGGCGATGGGCGGCAGTCGGGGACCTCGGACAGTCCGTCGATTCTCAACGCTTCGCCCGAAAGCGCCGTCGGCGGCGGGCTGGCGCACTTGCGAACGGGGGATGTCGTCCGCATCGACCTCGACGCCGGGCAATGCAACATGCTGGTGTCCGATGCGGAGATCGCGCGCCGCAAGGACGAGGGGACGCCGTCGATCCGGCCGACTCAGACGCCATGGCAGGAGATCTATCGCGCGACGGTCGGACAACTCGAATCGGGCGCCTGCATGGAGTTGGCGCTCAAGTATCGCGGCGTGGGCGACACGCAGCCTCGTCACAACCATTGATTGCGACGGTGTGTCATGAGGCGGCAAGTTCCGGATGAACTGTTGTTGCTTCATTGAGCCTCGGTACTCAGGAGGGACTCTGACTCGACGTCCCATGCGCTCCCTGCCATGTCGCAACGTACCCAAGTCGCCGCGAGATCCGGTCGGCGCATTCCAGAGGCGCCATGGGAGCCGGGAAATCCAAAGGCGGCAGCATGACGCTCGACGGTATCCATGGTCGGTGGCCCGATCATTTTGGGAGATGATGCCGAGGACAACCTGAATGGGCGGGCGTCATCAAGCACAAGGAACGACACCATGGACAAGCAGCCGACCGGCCTGAAGAAGGGCCTCACGAGCTACGGCGATCAGGGCTTCTCCCTGTTCCTGCGCAAGGCCTTCATCAAGGGTGCGGGCTATACCGAGACGGCGCTCGACCGCCCCGTGGTGGGCATCGCCGACACGGGCAGCGCCTACAACCCGTGCCACGGCAATGCGCCCCAGCTCGTCGAGGCGGTCAAGCGGGGCGTGATGCTGGCCGGCGGACTGCCGATGGCGTTCCCGACCATCTCGGTCCACGAGAGCTTCGCCGCGCCGACCAGCATGTACCTGCGCAATCTCATGTCGATGGACACGGAGGAGATGGTGCGGGCCCAGCCGATGGACGCCGTGGTGTTGATCGGTGGCTGCGACAAGACCGTGCCCGCCCAGCTCATGGGCGCGGCCTCGGCCGGCCTGCCCTCGATCCAGCTCATCACCGGCTCCATGCTGACCGGCGGCCACCGCGGCGAGCGCGTCGGCGCCTGCACCGACTGCCGCCGCTATTGGGGCAAGTACCGCGCGGCGGAAATCGACGACGAGGAAATCGCCGACGTGAACAACCAGCTCGTCGCCAGCGTCGGCACCTGTTCGGTGATGGGCACGGCCAGCACCATGGCCTGCATCGCCGAAGCCCTGGGAATGACGATGCCGGGCGGCGCGTCGCCGCCCGCGGTCACCGCCGACCGCATCCGCATCGCCGAGCAAACGGGCACGCAAGCCGTCCAGATGGCGCGCGACGGCCTCCGCATCGACAAGATCCTGACCCCGGCCGCCTTCGAGAACGCGATGCGCGTCCTGCTGGCGATCGGCGGCTCGACCAATGGCATCGTGCACCTGACCGCCATCGCCGGGCGAATGGGCCTGGAAGTCGACCTGGATGCGCTCGACCGCATGGGACGCGAAACGCCGGTGCTGCTGGACCTGAAGCCTTCCGGGCATCACTACATGGAAGACTTCCATCACGCGGGCGGCATGGCGACGCTTCTGCGCGAGCTCAAGCCGCTGCTGCGGCTCGAGGCAATGACGGTGACGGGCCGCACGCTGGGCGAGGAGATGGCGCGCGCCGGCGCCGGTTTCGCGCAGGACGTCGTCCGGCCCATCGCCAGACCGATCTACCCGCAAGGCGGCATTGCCGTGCTGCGCGGCAACCTGGCCCCAGGCGGCGCCATCATCAAGCAGTCGGCGGCGGACCCTGGGCTCATGGAACACGAAGGCCGCGCCGTGGTGTTCGAGAGCACCGAGGACCTGGCGAACCGTATCGACAACGACGATCTGGACGTCAGCGCCCAGGATGTGCTGGTGCTGAAGAACATCGGCCCCAAGGGCGCGCCGGGCATGCCGGAGGCCGGCTACATTCCGATTCCCCGCAAGCTGGCGCGAGCGGGGGTCAAGGACATCGTGCGGATCTCGGACGGGCGCATGAGCGGCACCGCCTTCGGCACCGTCGTGCTGCATGTCACGCCGGAAGCGGCCATCGGAGGGCCGCTGGCGCATGTTCGCAATGGCGACAGGATCCGCTTGAGCGTACGCAATCGCGAGATCTCGTTGCTGGTATCGGATGAAGAACTGGCGCGTCGCGCGCAGGAATCGCCGGTGGTCGAGCCGACCGCAGAGCGCGGCTACCGCAAGCTGTTTCTCGACACCGTCACCCAGGCGGACCAGGGTGTCGACTTCGACTTCCTGCGGGCACCGAGGAGGGTCGGAAAGGTGCCGGAGTAGGTCCGCTCCAACGCAGCACGAATCTTCTACTCGGCACGGATGTCGTTGTTCTTGACGACCTCGCCCAGCAGCTTGAAGTAGTCGCGCGTCAGCGTGGCGAGCTGCTCGGGCGTGCCGCCGCCGGCGTCGTCGCCTCGGTCGGCGATGGTCTTCTGCACGTTGGGTTCCTTGAGGGCGCTGTTCATCGCCGTGTTCACCTTCTTCACGATGTCGGCGTTCAAGCCCGGCGGGCCGTACAAGCCGATGAAGGAGATGACCTGGAAGTCCTTGATGCCGGCTTCGGCCGCCGTGGGCACATCGGGGAACGCAGGCACCCGCTTGGGGCCGGTGACCATCAGCGCCTTGAGCTGGCCGGCCTTGAGGAAGGGCGCGACCACCGACGACGCATCGAACATGGCGGGCACGCGCCCGGCGATCAGGTCGGTCATCGCCGGACTGCTGCCCTTGTACGGAACGTGGCTCATCTTCGGCTTGCCGATGCGCTCGCGGAAGAGCTCCATCGCGGTCTGCACGAGACTGCCGGGCCCGCCCGACGCGTAGTCGACGGCCTTGCCCGCTTTGTCCTGCGCCTTGACCCAGGCGATGAATTCGTTGACATCCTTGACTGGCAGGCTGGTCGGTACGACCAGCATCAGGGGAGAGGTCAGCAGCAGGCCGATGGGCGTCATCTTGAGCGGATCGGCCACAGGCGTGTTGCGGTAGGTGTGCGGATTGAGCACCATGTTGCTGCCATTGCCCACCAGCAGCTTGTAGCCGTCGGGCGGCGCCTTGAGGACGAAATCGGTGGCGATGTTGCCGTTGACGCCGGGCTTGTTGTCGATCACGACGCTCTGGCCCAGGCTGGCCTGCATCCCGGCCGTGAGGACCCGCCCGGCAAAGTCGGTCTGCCCGCCCGGCGGGTAGCCCACCACCAGCGTGACCGGCTTGGTGGGCCAGGCGCCCTGGGCGAGAGCGGATCCGGGCAACATGCCGGCGCCAAGGGTGCCGAGTCCGTACTGCAGGGCGCTGCGGCGCGACAAAGAGCGGTTTGGCCCGATGGGGTTCATGGGGGTCTCCAATATTGGCGTGCGCGAGCGAGCCATCATAGGAGTGTGCGGGGGGCCTCACAAGCGCGCTGTCGCGCGTGCCGCTGCACGATCCGCAGCGAGAATCCGGCCTTCAGGCGCGGCTGGACTTCAGCCACGCGGTCGTCTGCGCGACCAGGGCGTTGGCGATCGCCGAGGGTGCGAAGGCTGAATGCGTGACCGCGAAGATCCCGAACGACGGGCTTGCGGTGATCGGCCGGAAGTCCAGCGTGTCGGTGCGGCACGCACGCGCGGTGAGGTCGTCGACGATGGCGATGCCGGCACCGGAGGCTGCCAGCGCGCAGGCCATCTGCCCGGCGCGCACCTGGAGCGACGGGTTCTCGTCGACCGCGTGGCTCGCACACCAGTCGGCGATGATGCGGCCTTGCGGCGTCTCGCGGCTGAAGCCGATCAGCCGCTCGCGCACGACATCGCGCGGCAGCAGCGAGCGCTTCCGGCCCAGTGCGTGGCCCTTGGGGAACACGCAGGCCAGCCGCCACTGTCCGATGACCCGGGAGTCGAGCAGCGCATTGTCGATCGGCAGTGTCGAGATCGCGACATCGGCTTCGCGGCTGGTCAACCGGCTCACCATCTCGCGCGCCGGCAGCGTTTCGACGAACAGCCTGGCGCCCGGGAACTGCGTGGCCAGCGCCGCGATCGCGTGCGGCACGGCGACCAGCCCCGTGCTGGGACTTGCCAGTACGCGCAGCGACAGCCGGGCACCGGTCTTCAGGTCCCGTGCGCATTCACTGATCCGGCGAATCCCGCCATAGACCTCGGCAACCTCCTGGTAGAGGGCGAGCGCCTCGGGGGTCGGCGCCAGCCGGCCCTTCCTGCGCTCGAACAGCTTCAAGCCGAGTTGCAGCTCGATGTGGGCCAGCATGCGGCTGATGCCGGGCTGCGACACGTGCAGCAGGCGCGCCGCGTCGGTCACCGAGCTGGCGAGCATCACGGCGCGGAACACCTCGATCTGTCTCAGGTTCATGGCGTCTCCATATAACGTGATGTTATGGGATCGCCAGATGTTGGTATTGGCGTGTGCAGGCCGCGCTTCCTAAGATCGACCGATCGATCAACGACACAAGAATGGAGACAGACGCATGGCCCACCCCCTTCCCACCCCGAGCCGGCGCACGGTGCTTTCGGCCATGGCGCTCTTCCTCGGCGCCGCCTGCGCCGGAATTGGCCGGGCCGCGGACGCCTGGCCGAACAGGACGGTGCGCATCATCGTGCCGTTCGCGCCCGGCGGCGGGGCCGACAGTTCGGCGCGCGTGCTGGCCGAAGTGCTGGCCCCGCAGCTCGGCCAGAGCGTCATCGTGGAGAACAGGCCGGGCGCCGGCAGCGCCATCGGCGTCATGGCGGCGGCGCAGAGCAGGGATGGCCACACGCTCCTGATGGGCAGCAACAGCATGGTGATCAATCCGGTGCTGAACCCCGCCATCAGCTACGACGTCGCCCGTGATTTCGAGGCGGTCGGCATGGTGTCGGCGCAGCCGCTGGTGCTGGTGGTCCCGGCGTCGTCGAAGATCACCAGCTTCGCCGCGCTGGTGGCGCAAGCGAAGGCGCAGCCCGGCACGGTGACCGCCGGCAACAGCGGCAACGGCACGCTGGCGCACCTGACCGCCGAGCTGTTTGCGGTGCAGACGCAGACCGCGATCACCAGCGTGCCCTACAAGGGCGAAAGCGCACTTCTGCCGGACCTGATCGGCGGCCTGGTGACGTGCGGCTTCCTCAACCTGCCCAGCGTGATCGCGCACATCCGGTCCGGCCGGCTGCGCGCGCTGGCCGTGTCGTCGCCGACACCGGTGGCCGACCTGCCGGGGGTGCCGACGCTGCGCGCGCTGGGCCAGCCGAGCCTGGAGGTCCAGGGCTGGGCCGCGCTGCTCGCCCCCAGGGACACGATTCCCAGGGAAGGGCTGGTCCGTCTGGAAGCCTTGCTGATGCAGGCCCTGGCCTCCGATACCGTGAAGGCCCGTTTTGCGGCCCTGAGCGTCGAGCCGGTCGCCAGCGGCCGCGAAGCCACGGCCCGGTATCTGAAGGCCGAAGGCGCGCGCTGGCAGCAGGTGATCAAGGCGCGCGGCATCAAGGCGGATGCGTGATGGACAGCGCCACCTTCGGCTACCGCATCGCGTCGACGCTGACCGCTGACGTGGTCGTCTGCGGCGGCGGCATCGCCGGCGCGATGGCGGCGGTCGCGGCCGCCCGCGCCGGCGCGTCGGTGGTGCTGGTCGAACGCTACGGCTTTCTCGGCGGCAATGCCACGGCCGGCGCGGTCGCGCAGTTCAACAGCTGGCAAACGGCCAACGGCCGGCGCGTGGTCGCCGGGCTGGCCGACGAGGTGGTGGCGCGGCTCGGCCGCTACGGCGGCGCCGGCGAGCACGCGAGCTTCGTCATGTCGACCGGGCACAGGATGGACCGCGTCGAATACGCGCCCGAGGTGCTCAAGCTGGTGCTCGACGACATGGTGCGCCAAGCCGGCGTGCGGCCGCTGCTGCACGCCAGCGTGCTCGACGTGGGCGTCACGGGCCGCTGCATCGACGCCGTGCATGTGCTGACCAAGAGCGGGGCGGTCGAACTGCGCGCGCGCGTGCTGATCGACGCTTCCGGCGATATCGATGCGCTCCAGCGCGCGGGTGCCGCCTTCCTCGGTCTCGACGACGGGGAGGCGCTGCAGCCGGCCACGATGATGTTCCGGTTCGGCCCGATCGACTTCGGGCGATTCGACGCCCTGTCCAGCAGCGAGATCGCCCTGCTGGCGCGGCGCGGCTTCGAGGATGGGCACCTGGCCCGCGCTGCCCTGCATGCCAGCCGGGATCCGTTCAGCAGCGACGCCTGGTTCAACATCAGCCGCCTCGGCATCGATGCCACGGACGCGATGGCCTTGGGCGAAGCCGAGATCGAAGGCCGGCGCCAGGCCTGGAAGGCCGCGCAGTACCTGCGGCAATTCGTTCCCGGGTGCGAGGGCGGCCAGTTGCGCGCATTCGGCACGCAGGTCGGCGTGCGCGAGACCCGGCGCATCGTCGGCGACCATGTGCTGACCCGCGAGGATCTGCTGCGGCCGGAACAGTTTCCGGACGCGATCGCCGCCGGCGCGTATCCGATCGACATCCATCCGTCAGCCGGCGGCGAACTGCGCTACGAAGGCCTGGGCGGCGATCATGCCTACCAGATCCCCTATCGCAGCCTGATTCCGGTCGGCTTCGACAACGCGCTCGTGGTGGGCCGCGGCGTGTCGGCGACGCATAGCGCGCATGCGGCGATTCGCGTGATGACGATCTCCATGGCGGTGGGACAGGCGGCCGGGACGGCGGCCGCGATGGCGGCGCAGGCGGACGGCGCCTTGGCCCATGTGCGCGCGGTGTCGGTAGAGGCGCTTCGCAAGGCGCTGCGCGCGAGCGGGGCGGTGCTGCACTGAGTGAGTGCGACGCGCCGCCCGCCTGCCTTCGGCTTCAGGCGTTCGAACGCTCGCCTGCGCGGCGCAGGGCATCGGCCTGATGCGCCTGTTCGGCGTCGCGCAGGCTCTTTGCCGCGCGGGCCGCCGCGTACTGCACGTAGAGCACGTCGATGGCTTCCGTCCATCGCTGGATGGCCGCCTTGTGTTCGATGTCGGCGTCGTGATCGCGCACATGCGCGGCGGGGTTGCGCTCGGGGAAGGCCGGAACGGCGGTGCCGGCCCTGCGAAGGATGGCTTCTTTTTGGTCTATGGTGAGCATGACTGTCTCCAGCAAGCACCGTTCCAGGCCCTGGGCCCCGAACCTGGCGATGGGGGCTATTTTCATGCGCTCATCCTCGCCATGGCGCCCGACGGCCGCGCCTGATCCCCCAAGGAGGGGAGAATCACGACGATGCACCGACACCATTCCCCGCAGTTTCGAATGCAAGGGCTTTGCGCCCTGACGCTGGCTGCCGCCGTCCTGGCGGGCTGCGCTTCCGCGCCGTCGACCGCGCCTTCATCGCCGGCCGCCCCGGTGCCCGCCGCGCGGCCGGCTGCGGCGTCGCCGCCGATGCCCGCGGGCGCCGACGACGCGGCGCTCCAGCAGGGCTTCGCGCGCTGGGTCGCGGATTTCCGCGGCAAGGCGCGTGAAGCCGGCGTCAGCGAGGCGACGCTGCAAGCGGCCTTCGCCGACGTGCAGTACCTGCCGCGGGTCGTCGAGCTGGACCGCGCCCAGCCCGAGTTCACGCGCACGGTCTGGGACTACCTCGACAACACCGTGACGACCCAGCGCGTGGCGCTCGGCAAGGACAAGATGCTGCAGGTTCGCGCCGATGCCGATGCGGCGGCCGCGCGCTACGGCGTCCCGCCTTCCATCGTCGTTGCGATCTGGGGCATGGAGAGCAACTTCGGCGGCAACTACGGCAGCACGCCGACCATCGACGCCCTGGCCACGCTGGGCTTCGAGGGCCGGCGCGAGGAATGGGCGCGTCGCGAACTGCTCGCGGCGCTGAAGATCCTCGACAAGGGCGACATCGATCGCGCGCACATGATCGGCTCCTGGGCCGGTGCCATGGGCCAGACGCAGTTCCTGCCGTCGAACTTCCTGGCCTACGCCGTGGATGCCGACGCCGACGGCCGGCGCGACATCTGGGGCAGCATGGCCGACGTCACGGCCTCGACCGCGAACTTCCTCGCGCGTTCGGGCTGGAAGCCGGCCCAGCCCTGGGGGGTCGAGGTGCAACTGCCGCCGGGCTTCGACTTTGGCCGCGCCGACACCGGCGTGCGCCAATCCAGTGGGCAATGGGCCGCCGAGGGATTGCGCAGCATGGACGGTCGGCCGCTGCCGGAATTTGCCGACGGCATGGTGCTGCTGCCCGCGGGTGCCCGCGGACCGGCTTTCCTGGTGGGGCCGAATTTCCGCGCCATCCTGCGCTACAACAACTCGACCAGCTATGCGCTCGCGGTCGGGCTTCTGGCGCAAGGCCTGGCGGACGGGCCCGGCGTGCAGGCGGCCTGGCCCCGGGACCTGGCGGCGCTCAGCCGCAGCCAGCTGCTGGAACTCCAGACCGCGCTGAACCAGCGCGGCTTCGCCAGCGGGACGCCCGACGGCATGATGGGGCCGGCCACCCGCGAAGGGATCCGCCAATACCAGCGCAGCGTCGGCCTGCCCGCCGACGGCTATCCCAGCGCAGCCGTGCTGCAGCGCTTGCAGGCGCCGTAGCCACGGCCGCCCGGCCGACATCAGGCACCGCCCATGGTGTCCAGCAGCACGGCCTGCAGCAGGCAGCGGTGGTTCTCCGCCCGCCGAGCCTCGTCGATGGGGCCGTCCGGCCCCTGCAGGGACCAGTGAGGAGGATGCGTGGCATCGACGGCGAGGGCCCCCGCTTCCGGTGCCGCGTCCGGATTGCCGGCCACCCGGACCGCGAAGCCCATGTCCTGGGCCGCCGACAGGAAGGCGCGGTCGCGGCCCGTCTGCGGCTCGCCACGGAACAGGATCGTCGGCTCCGGTGGCGGCGGCGATCGGTAGTCGCACAGCGTCATCAGGTCCGCCAGCATCCTGGCCGGATGCTCGTCGAGGCCCAGCCCGGCATAGACCGGGACGCCCGCTTCCTGTTCGATCCGGTCGACCGTGGCGGGCGCGAGCGCGCCGCAGTCGATGGCGTCGTACATGCGTCCCAGCAGGCGCGCCAGCGTCCCGATGTCGTGCGGCGTCCCGGCCTCGGGTTCGACGAACCGGATCTCGGCCACCCGGGCCCCGAGGTCCAGGGCCGCGCGATGGAGGGTCGACGCCTTCCGCCCCGCAGGCGCGCCGAGCAGCAATGCCAGGTTCCTGCCGCGCAGCGACTTGCTGAGGGCGCCGTTGCGGCCATCCGCCCGCAGGCGCCTGGCGGTGGCGAAGACGGCGAGAACGCGAGCCGCATCCAGCGGCTCGTTCCACCAGAGCCGGTGAAAGGGGATGGAAGGGGTGGTGCTCACACCCGTGAAGGTAGGGCCTGCGGAAAAACAGATCTTGACCCCCATCAAATCCGTCGAGCGGTCGCGCGGATCGGCGGCTGATACCGAACCGACACCGAAGGTTGACGCACTGTTACCGAGGCCGTCATCGCATTGATGCGCCTGTTGCACGCGATTCCTAAGCTGTGCCCATCGATCTGCAAGGAGCCAGAAAATGATTGAAGCCAGCGTATCCAGGTGCACGGGGTCTGCCGTTCGGCGCATCGCCGACATGCTGCAATTGCTCGAGGACAGCTTCCCGATTCATCGGCGAGTGGTCCATGCGGGCGACTCGGTGTACCAGATGGGCCAGGAGTTCGGCAGCCTCTACATCGTCAATTCGGGCTACTTCAAGCTGGTCAACCTGTCCGGCGAAGGGCGCGAACAGGTGGTCGGGCTGTACTTCAAGGGTGACTGGCTCGGCCTGGACGGCATTGCGGCGGGACAGTACAACTGCGATGCCGTCGCGATGGACACCGGAGAGATCTGGGCCATCCGCTACGACGCCCTGATCCAGGCGGCCGTCCGCGCGCCGGCGCTGCTGACCCTGCTGCACGAGGCCATGAGCCGCGAACTGACGCGCGATCACGACTCCATGCTGGCGCTGTGCACGCTGCCCGCCGACGCCCGCGTCGCCGGCTTCCTGCGCTACTGGGCCGATGCGCTCGCCCAGCGCGGCCTTCGCACCGACCAGATCACGCTGCGCATGACGCGGGCGGAAATCGGCAACTACCTCGGCATGACGCTGGAAACGGTGAGCCGGGCGTTGTCGCGGCTGGCGCGCGGCGACGTGATCCGCTTCACCGAGAAGGGCCGGCGCGACATCCACATCCCGCAGGTGGAAGCGCTCACGGCCTTCATCCAGGGCAGCGTGGCACCGGCGGCCGCCGCCTTTCACTGGGCGGGGCCAGGGGGCGCGGCGGTTCAGGCCGCCTCGACCCTGGGCACGAGGATGTAGCCCGCGCCCCGGACCGACTTGATGATCTGGGGATTCTCGGGGTCGAGTTCGATCTTGCGCCGCAGGCGCCCGACCTGGACATCGATCGTGCGGTCGAAGGGACCGCCTTCGCGGCCCCGCGTGTGTTCGAGCAGGAAGTCGCGCGACAGGACCCGGCCCGGGTGATTGGCCAGCGTGGACAGCAGTTCGAATTCGCCGCTCGTGAGGGCCACTTCGTTGTTGCGCGAATCGATCAGGCGTCGCGCGGCGGTGTCGAGCTCCCAACGGTCGAAGCGCAGCCGCGTCGCGGGCCCCGCCGCAACGGCCGTCGCGGCCTGGGGCGCGGCGGGCGCGGGCGAGGCCAGGCGGCGAAGCACCGCCTTGATGCGGGCCACCAGTTCGCGCAGGTCGAAGGGCTTGGTGACGTAGTCGTCGGCACCCACCTCGAGTCCGACCACCTTGTCGACGGCATCGCCGCGTCCGGTCACGATGACCAGCCCGCAAGACCAGTGTTCCCGCAGCTGGCGCGCGATCGCGAAGCCGTCTTCCCCGGGCAGCCCCAGGTCGAGCAGCACCAGCGCCGGCGCATCGCGCGCCATGAGTTCGATCAGCGCCTTGCCGGAATGCAGCTGGCTGACCCGAAAGCCATGGCCGGCGAGGTAGTTGGCCAGCAGCTGGGTGATGTCCGGTTCGTCGTCCAGGACTGCGAGATGGATGGAGGTGCTCACCCGCGCATCGTAGTCGCGCCGGTCCGGTCCATCAATCGGCAACGGTCGGTGTCAGCCGGCGCCGCCGAGCAGGATGGCCTGGACGATCCGGCAGCGCCGGTCCGCGAGTGGCGATTGGCGGTCCAGCCGCGCAGCCAGCCTGGCGCTTGGATGGCTGCTCAAGGCGATCCCGCCATAGACCGGGATCCCCGAACCGGACCGGATCTGCGCCACCAGGCGGGGGTCCATCCCATGGCATTCGATCGCATCGTAGAGCCGGCCCAGCACATGGGCCGTGTGCCGGATGTCCTGGGCGCTGCTCCGGTCGTCGAGCTTGGGCCGGACATGGGCGATGCGGCCGCCCAGTTCTGTCACCGCACGTCGGAACAGCTGCGCGGCGTCGTCGTCGACGCGCTCGCACAGCAGGGCCAGGATCTTGCCGCGCAACGCCGATCGCAGCGGATCGCCGTCACGGGCATGCTCGAGCTGCCGGGCTCGCTCGACGAGCGTGGCGGCATCGGTGGGCCAGGACGCATCGATGGGCTTCGAACTGGCAGCGTGGGCGGGCGGGCGGGGCTGCATGGGCGGTAGGTTGCACGTGGACAGCCCAGCCTATCGCAGGCCCTGGCGCCGGCCTTGACCCCGATCAAGCGCGCTCGACGGCGGCCTTGCCAGGCGTCATTCCGTGCGCGGGGAAGCCGCCAGGACCTTGGCAATGGCGTTCGCCAGGTCCTGCCGCGTGCAGGGCTTGCGCAGCAACTCCCAGCGCAGCGGCGAATCGCGGTCGGCACCCAGCAGCTCGGGCGAGAAGCCCGACATCAGGAGGACCGGCATCGATGGGAAGCGCTGCTGGGTCCGGGCTGCGAGTTCGGTGCCGCGCAGGCCCGGGCCCAGCGCGATGTCGGTCAGCAGCAGGTCGAAGGGCGGCTCGGTGTCCAGCATCAGCAGCGCCTGTTCGGCGTTGGCCGCCATCGACACCTGGAGGCCCATCGCGTGCAGGAAGGTGGCGACGACGCTGCGCAGGTCGATGTCGTCTTCCACCAGCAGCACCTTGAGTCCCGGCGGAATGGGCTTGGCGGCGCCTTCCTCGCTGCTGGCGCCCTGCTCGCCCGCGAGGGACTGCGGTATGTACAGCGTCACGGTGGTGCCCGAGCCGAGTTCGCTGTCGATCGTCACGGCGCCGCGCGACTGGCTCACGAATCCATAGACGGTGCTCAAACCGAGTCCCGTTCCGCGCCCGGCTTCCTTGGTCGTGAAGAAGGGCTCGAGCGCCCGCTCCTTCACGTCGGGCGACATGCCTGTTCCGGTGTCGGAAATCGAAATCGCCACGTACCGTGGCCCCCGCGGACCGTCCGGTTCGGCGTCGACGTGCAAGCCGGGCGGCAAGGCGGAACAGACCCGGGACCCGAAGCGCAGCACGCCGCCGGCCGGCATCGCATCCCGGGCGTTGATGGCGATGTTGAGCAGGGCCGACTCCAGCTGGACCGGGTCGACCCGAACCGGCGGGCAAGGCGCGTGCGCGTCGACCTCGATGTGGATGTGCTGGTCGAGCGTCCGACGCAGCATGTCGGCCAGCGCCTTGAGGGTGAGTTCGATGTTCACCGGGCTGGGCAGCAGCACCTGGCGGCGCGAGAATGCCAGCAGCTTGCCCGTGAGGTCGGCGCTGCGCTGCGTGGCCCGCATGGCGGCGCCGACGAGTTGCTGTGCATGGCTGTCGCCGGCGATCGGCGGGTATTCCTGCAGCACTTGCAGGTTGCCCTGGATGATCGTCAGCAGGTTGTTGAAGTCGTGGGCGATGCCGCCGGTCAGCTGGCCGACGCTTTCCAGCCGCTGCGCGTGCTTGAGCGCATCCTCCGACTCGACCCGCTGGAGGCTGGCGCCCAGCAGGCTCGCGAGTGCCAGCAGGAAGCGCGTCTCGTCGTCGCCGAAGTCTCGCCGGGCCCTGGACCCCACCGACAAGGCCCCGATGGTGTTGCCCCGGTCCGATATCGGCACCGCCAGGCCGCTGGTCAGGCCGGCCTCCAGGTAGGCCGGGGGAACGACGAAACGGTCCTCCTGGCCATAGTCCTCCACCCGCAGCGGCCGCTCCTGGGACAGCACCAGGCCTGGCGTGGCGTCCGGGCGATAGGGCAGGACCGTGCCGATCTCCTCGCCCGGCACCGCGCCGACGCCGCTCGCCACGCGCAGCCCCTGGCGGTCCTTGTCGAGCAGGAAGACCATCGCGACATCCACCTCCAGGGCCTCCGCCGCGATGACCGGGACGTGGCCCAGCAGGGTGTGCGGATCGCGGGCATCGACCACCAGGCGGCCGAACTCCGCCAGATGGGCGTTGTAGCGCCCCCGCTGCAGGGCTTGCTGCACCCGCGGGTAGGCGCCGATGTCGCGGATCGCGGCGATGACGAGCGGCAGCCCCAGCGCCTGCAGGGGGCTGAGGGCGATCTCGACCATCACCTCGCTGCCGTCCTTGCGGCGCGCCACCAGTTCCGTGTGCGTTCCCATCGGGCGGGCCCGGGGGGCGCGCCCGTAGCTTTCGCGAAACTGCGCATGACGGGGCCGGATCGCATCGGGGACCAGCGCATCGACGGGACTGCCGATCAGCTCTTCGACCGTGTAGCCCAGCAGCCGGGCCGCCGGCGGATTGCCCATCACGATCGTGCCGCTGGCGTCGACCACCAGCAGCGAGTCGGGATAGGCCAGGAACAGCGAGCGGAACACGTCGCGCTCGTCGATGCCGGCCGGCAGCGCGGCCACGGGAGGGGAGGAGGTGGGCATGGGTGGCGGGTCGGACGTCATCGGGCGCAAGTGTCCGCGCATCCGGCCCGGATGAGAAGAGCGGCGACCCCCGATCGCGGCCGGTCAATGCGCCATCAGAACGGGCACCGTCATCGACTGCAGGAGGGTCCGGGTGGCGCCGCCGAGCACCAGTTCGCGGGCCCGGCTGTGTCCGTAGCAGCCCATCACGATCATCTCGGCGCCGCAATCGGCCGCCATGGAGAGCAGGTCCTCGCCGGCATGGCGTTCGGACAGCCGGGCCTGCTCGTGCACCTGCGCGATACCGTGCCGCCGGAGGTATTCCCGGACCTGCACCGGCGCCGCCTGGGTTTCGTCGTCGTCGCGGTCGACCAGGTGCACCTGCTTGGCGCCGCGCAGGAAATGCAGCGCCGCCGTGACCGCATGGGCGGCCTCGCGAGTCGACTTCCAGGCGACCAGGACGGTCTTGGGCGCGATGGTCGCCGCGCCGGCATAGGGGATCACGATGGCCGGGCGTCCGCCGTCGATCAGCACCGACTCGACGAAATCCGCCGGGACGTCGAAGCCCTGCGCATCGCCGGGGTCGCGCTGGCCGAGGAACAGCAGATCGGCGCTCAGCGCCCGGCGCGCGAAGGTCGCGGTCACCGGCTCGCCGGCGAGCTCCAGCCACTCGCAGGCCTGTTTGCTGCTGCCGCGTGCCCGCTCGAAGGCGCCCATGGCCTTGATCCGGTGGTCGAGATCGATCTTGCCCGCCAGCGGCAGGGCAGCGCCGCCCGGCATGGGCAGCACCGGCGGGTAGAGTGGTGCGACGGCGAACAACGCGCTCACCCGCGCATCGCAGTCGGCCGCCAGCTGCAGCGCGAGCCGCAGCCGTGTTTCTGCGCGTGCCGTGCCGTCCAGGTGGACGAGGAGGGATTTGAGAGGCGACATCATGGGACGGCTCCTGCGAGTGGCGGCATGGTCGGTGCGGGACTCTTCAGCGCTGCCGTCGACTCTCGACGATGTCCTGGCAGGCGGCGCAGCGAATGGCCATGGCCTGGGCCAGCAGCCGTTCGCGCGGGATCTCCTCGCCGCAGTCGATGCAGATCCCGTACCGGCCTTCGGCCATCCGCTGCTGCGCCTGTTCGATCTCCCTCAGCCGGGTGCGGTCGACCTCGATCTGGGCGAAGCGCACGTCGTCGAGCTGTTCGATCTCGGCATCGTCGGCATGGCTATGGACGTCGTGCTCGCCGGCGCGCGCGTCGCCAGCCGGGTGCGGTGCGGCGTCGTGCAGTTCGTCGAGAACCTGGCGCTTCAGGACGCCGAGTTGAAGGGCCAGGGCTTCGCGGTCGGCCGCAGTGAGATGTTTCATGGGGTCATTCCTCGACCAGCAGGTTGTTGACGACGCTCCCGACGCCGGGCGCCGACCAGGCGGCACCCTGCGCGGCGCGGCGCTCGGCCCAGGAGCGGACATGTCCGCGCAGCGTGACCTGGGCGCCTTCGACCAGCACCTCGATATGCAGCKCATCCCGGTCGGCCTGCCGCTGCAGGGCCTCCCGGATTTTGCGCTCGACGTCGGCCGGGCTGAAGCGGGCTTTCACCTCGACCAGGTCGGTGACGCCCTTGACGCCCAGCAGGTTGCGCACCGCGACCTCGGCCGCCCGGCGCTGGTATTCCCATTCGACATGCCCGTTGAGCGTGATCCAGCCGTTCTCGACCATCGGATGGATGGCGTCGTCGGGCACCAGCACATTCCACTCGAGCGCGTTCTCGGCCGCCCTGGCGATGTCGGCGTCGGTGCGTTCGCTGCCGGCGGGCAGCTTGACCGCCATCTCGACGGCCAGGGCCTTGACGCCCTTGACGCGCTGCGCGGCGCGCTCGATGGCGTGTTTCTCGGCGTGGCTCGAGGGGTGTCCGGTCAGCGTCACCACGCCATCCCGGACGATGACCCCGACGTCGGTGGCGGTGATCGCGGGGTCGAAATTCAGCTCGGCGACAATGTCGCTTCGCAGCATGGCATCGGATTTCATGGCATTCCTTTCGGTGATGGATCGCAGCGGCCCCGCCTGTTGCAGCAGGATCTCCTGGCTCGGTCATGGAGTCTGGCCCAGCGTCCGGGCGCGGCCTTGATCGGCGTCAAGGGAGGCGCATGGCCGTCGCGTGAACATCGGCCCGTCTCCATCGAAGACGAAAGACCCACCATGAACCTCGGGACCATCCTGGCGCACCTGGACCATTCGGCCGAGTGCGCGTCGCGCGTCGGACTCGCCGCTTCGCTCGCGAGGGTCCATGGCAGCCACCTGGTCGGGCTCATCCCCACCGGCCTGTACGACGGCCGCATTCCTGCCGATGCGATGTCGAAGGGCGACGCCAGCTTGGCCGCCGCGTCCGCCGACTACCTGCGCGTTCGCGCGGAGGCCGTCGCCCACGTGTTCAGGGACCAGTTGCGCGGACCCGGGCCGCTCTCCAGCGAGGTTCGCGTGGTGGACGAACCCTCGGTCGACGCCGTCATCCGGCATGGCCGTGCCAGCGACCTGGTCATCGTGGGGCAGGACGACGATGAGACCGACGACATGACCGCCCGCAAGCTGGCCGAGCAGGTCATGCTGCACGTCGGCCGGCCCGTCCTGGTGGTGCCTCGCGCCGGATCGGTACGGCAGCCTGGCAACAAGGTGCTGGTCGGTTGGGACGGCTCGCGGGAAGCGGCGATGGCCTTGCGCGACGCGCTGCCGCTGATCGCCCCGGCGTCATCCGTGTCGCTGATTTCGCTGCAGCGGGCCGGCGAGACCCTGGACGAAGGCCGGCTGCTGATTCCGCAGACGCTCGAATGGCTGCAACGCCACGGCATCCATGCGAAGGCCGAACGGCAGGTCGTCAGCACGGACTTCGCGCAGGCCTTGCTGGACAGTGCCGCCCGGATGGACAGCGACCTGCTGGTGATGGGCGGCTACGGGCACACCCGCATGCTGGAATTGGTTCTGGGCGGCGTCACGCGCGAGATCCTCGCGGGCATGAAAGTTCCCGTCCTCATGGCGCATTGACGACCGGCACATAGGCCAGGCGCCGATCGCGCATCACCAGCAGCGCCACCATCCGCCCCGGCGGGATCCCGGCGAGCTTGCGCCTGAAGTCCTCGACGCGGTCGAGCCGGCTGTCGTTCACGGCGACGACGATGTCGCCCGTGCGAACGCCCTCGGTGCGCGCCGGTCCGGCGGCGTCGCGGACCACCAGGCCACCGTCGCTGCCGAACTGGAGCTTCTGCGTTGGCGAGAGCTCGCCGAGCTTCAAGCCGAGGCCGTCGCCCCATTCGGAGCTCGGATTGGCCCGCGGGACGGCCCGTGGCCCGGCGTCTTCCGACAGCGTCACCCAGAGCGTCCGCTGGGTTCCGTGCCGCCACAGCTCCACCGGGCTTCGGCGCCCGGCCGGGCTGTTGGAGACCTGCCGCAGCAGTTCCGTGAAGTGCGAGATCGGAACGCCGTTGAACGCGGTGACGATGTCGCCCCGAAGCAGTCCCGCTGCATGCGCAGGGCCCTCGGGGTCCACCCGCACCACGAGGGCGCCGGTGGACTCCTTGAGGGCGAAGGACTGGGCCAGCGGGGGCGTCATTTCCTGGAATTCGGCGCCGAGGTGGGCGCGGCGTACCCGCCCCGATGCCTTCAGCTGGGCCGCCACCTTCATCGCCAGGTTGATCGGCACGGCAAAGGACAGGCCCATGTAGCCGCCGGTGCCGCTGTAGATCATCGAGTTGATCGCGACCACCTCGCCGCGGCTGTTGAACAGGGGACTGCCCGAACTGCCGGGATTGATCGCCACGTCGGTCTGGATGAAGGGGACTTCCCCGGCGCCTCCGATATAGCGGTCGACCGCGCTCACCACGCCCGCGGTGACGCTGCCATGGAATCCGAACGGGGCCCCGATCGCCGCGACCCAGTCGCCCGGCGCCAACTGCGAGGAGTCGCCGATGGGCGCGATGGCGAGACCGGTGGCATCGATCTTCAGCAAGCCGACGTCGGTGCGCCGGTCGATGCCGACCACCCGCCCGGGGAAGCGGCGGCCGTCGCCCAGGCGGACCTGCGCTTCGTCGATGCCGGCGAGCACGTGGGCGCTGGTGAGGATCAGGCCATTGCTGCCGAGGACCACGCCGGACGCCAGGTCGCGGATCTGGCTGATCCGGACGTCGGCCGGCAGCGGCCAGGCCAGCCTGTCCGCAAAATCGTTCTCGGGCGCGAACTCCAGCTCCAGGCCCTCGGCCCGTTCGTCGCGGCCGATCCGCAAGGTACTGATGTCGACCACGCTGGCACTGCGGCTGGCGACCAGCGAGGAGAAGGCGGGCGCGCCCGGCGGCGCCGGCATGGCCGGCGCGGCGCGCTCGGCGACAGGGGCCGGGGCGGCAGGCTGCTCGGGCACGGACGCGCAGGCGCCGACCAGCCCGACCACCCCGAGAGCGGCCAGCGCTCGAATGGTGACGAAGGCGGCGCGCAGCTGCCGCCCTTGCGGCCGCGGCATCCTCACGTCAAACCGCCTGCGGCGACAGCGTGACCGGGCGAACCACGGCTTTCGAGTCCTCCGCGCTGGCGACCGCCGTCCCGAAGGCCTGCAGCCGCGCCGCGCAGCTGCCGTCGTCGACTTCGCGCATCGTGATTGCGGTCGCCAGGATCGGAGGGCGCCCGATCAGGCGGGTGACCTCGGCAGCGGCTTCGGGCGCCCCGCTGCCGCCCATGACGGACACCATGGCGACATCGGGCAGGTGGTCGCGCCGCCGTGCCACGAAGCTGCGCATCGGGCCCGCCAGTCGCAGCGCCCAGATGGGCGATATCAGGACCACCGCGTCGAAATCCCTCGGCATCGGTCCGTCATAGCGGATGGCCGGCTGCAGCCGGAACAGGGACTCGAGGACGCAGCGCAAGGTGCCGGTCACGCCGCTGCGCGGCCGGACCTCCACGATCTCGGCCATCGGCCAGCCCTGCTGGCTGCTCAGCAGTTGCGCCGCGCGCTTGCAGGTGCCTGTGTAGGAGTAGAAGACCACCAGAACCTTGCTCATTGCCATCTCCGCATCGTGGGCCAAGCTTCAATTTAGAGGCATCCTGCCGACGCTGTCTTGCGCTGAATCAATGCAGCTCCCCCGGAGCCCCGGCGCGCCCATTCCTCCATCGCAGTGGCTCCGCCGCGCCTGGCGCGACCCACGACGCATGAAACCGGCGCGGTCCGATACCAGGGATACCGCGGAACCGGCTTTGCCGGGCCGCCGGTATCGCCCCCTTGAGGGGCTGAGGTCCGCGGCTCCAAGCCTGCCTGCGCAGGCTTGGACGGAACCGAAGAGCCGCTGCCTCTGGCAGCGACTCGGAGGCGCCGCAGGCGCTTCGGGGGGGCTTCATTTCCTAGTTCGCGATGCTTGATCCATGTCAACCATGGCCCGGGTTCATTGACTACGATGGGGCGCAATTCGCTCAGGGACCGTTGTGCCGCCCGAACACGGCGAAGGAGCCATCGATGGTGCTTTCACTTCCGCTGCGCGGCATGCTCGAAGGCATCAGCACACGCTCCGGCGCTTCCTTCGCGGTACAGCTGCCGGACGGCACGCGGGTGGCCGTGGGTGCGGACGCCCCCGCGTTCACGCTGTGCATCCACACCGATGCGGCCCTGTTCGGCATCGCCACACGCGGCCATATCGGCCTGATGGAGGCGTACTTCGACCAGGAGGTCGACGTCGACGGCGACTTCGCCGCGGCGCTGGCCACCGGCATGGCCTCCGGCTTCGACCAGCAGCCCGGCGCGCTCAACAACATCGAGAACGGATTGCACGAGCTGAGGCACTCGAACCGGGATCCGGCCACGGCCAAGGCGAATGCCCGCTTCCACTACGGCCTGGGCACCGACTTCTATCGCCAATGGCTCGACGAGCCGCTGATGATGTACACCTGCGGCTACTGGGACGCCGACACGCACAGCCTGGAGCAGGCGCAGCGCAACAAGATCGACCACGTCTGCCGCAAGATCAGGCTGGCGCCGGGCGAACGCTTCGTCGACATCGGCTGCGGCTTCGGCGGCTTCATGTTCCGCGCTGCGGAAACCCGCGGCGCGTCGGGCACCGGCGTGAACATCACGACCGAACAGGTCGAATGGGTGCGCGACGAGATCGAGCGCCGCGGGATGGCCGGGCGCCTGCGCGTGCGCGAGGCCGATTTCCGCGATGTCGACGCCCCCTACGACAAGGTGGTCTCGATCGGGGTCCTCGAGCATGCGGGGCGTGACCAGCTCGGCGAAGTGATCCAGGCGCATGCGGACTTCCTGAAACCCGGCGGGCTCGGCGTGCTCCATTTCATCGGCCACGTGGGCCGCTACGAGACCGAGCTCTTCATCCGCAAGCATGTGTTCCCGGGGGGATGGATCCCGAGCCTTGCCGACGTCATCGTCTGCATGGAGCGCAGCGGCCTGGAGGTGGTCGATGTCGAGAACCTGCGGCGCCACTATGCGCCGACGCTGGAGGCATGGGCGGCCCGCTTCGAGTCGCGCTGGGAGGCCATCCGGGTGCTCGACCCGACCCGTTTCGACGAGCGCTTCCGACGCATCTGGCGCACCTACCTGACCGGCTGCGCCGAGATGTTCCGCTCGCCGGCCGGCTACACGCACCTGTTCCAGATCGTCTTCAGCAAGGGCAACATCACGCGCGACAGCTACCCGATGACCCGCGCCCACCTGTATGCCGACTGATGCCGACGCGCATGCCGCCCGCCGGCGCCGGCTGCTCGCCGCCTTCGAGGCGAGCGCGGCGGCGCAGCAGGACGCGCCGCTCGGCCTGGCCAAGCGCAGCTCGAACCTGTTCCGCGACCGCCAGCGGATCGCCAAGCGGCGCCTGGACCTCGGCGAGTTCGACCACGTCCTCGGCGTCGACACGGCGGCTTCCACGGTGGAGGTCGAGGGCCTGACCAGCTATGAGGCGCTGGTCCGGGAGACGCTGCCGCACGGCGTGATGCCGGCCGTGGTGCCGCAGCTCAAGACGATCACGGTCGGCGGCGCGGTGGCCGGCGTCGGCATCGAGGCCACCTCGTTCCGGCACGGCCTGGTGCACCACACGCTGGTCGAGTTCGACGTGCTGCTGCCGGACGGGCGGATCGTCGCCTGCACGCCGGACAACGCGCATCGCGACCTGTTTCTCGGCTTCCCGAATTCCTATGGCTCGCTCGGCTACGCGCTGCGGCTGGTGCTGAGGACGCTGCCGGTGAAGCCCTGGGTGCAGGTCCGGCACCTGCAGTTCACGCGGCCCGACGCCTTTTTCGCGGAACTGGCGGAGCTCTGCGGCGGCGCCGCCGATTTCATCGACGGCGTGGTGTTCGGCAGCGATTCCCTGGTGCTCAACGTGGCGCGTTTTGTCGGCCAGGCCGAGTCGCCGAGCGACTACGGCTTCGAGCGGATCTACTATCGCTCGCTGCGCGAGACGCCGGTCGACGACCTGCGCACGATCGACTACCTGTGGCGCTGGGACACCGACTGGTTCTGGTGTTCGCGGAACTTCGGTGCCCAGAATCCCTTGCTGCGCCGCCTGTACGGCCGTTCCCGCCTGAACTCGCGCACCTACGCGGCGCTGATGCGATGGAACGCCCGCTGGGGCCTGAGCGCGAAGCTCTCGCGGCTGCGAGGCAGGTATCCCGAGTCGGTGATCCAGGACGTCGACCTGCCGATCGCGCGCGCCGGCGAGTTCCTGGATTTCCTGCTGCGCGACATCGGCATCCTGCCGATCTGGATCTGCCCGGTCCGCGCGCCCGAGCCGCAGCTCGACTTCACGCTGTACCCGCTCGAGCGCGGCACGCTCTACGTGAACTTCGGCTTCTGGGACGTGATCCTGGCCGAAGTGCCACACGAGGCCGGCCACTTCAATCGGCGGGTCGAGCACGAGGTGCAGCGGCTGGGGGGCATCAAGTCGCTCTACTCGGATTGCTTCTTCACGCGGGAGGCGTTCGACGCGGCCTACGGAATGGCCGCCTACGAGGCCCTGAAGGCCCGCTACGACCCGGGCGGCCGCGCGCCGCACCTCTACGACAAGTGCGTGCGCCGGGTCTAGGGATCTCGTTCACCCTAAGGCCTGGACGACCTGGCGGCCTCGAGCGCTCGCGAGGCGGCGTCCTTGGCGGCCAGCGCGGCGCTGCGCGTCGCATCCTCGGCCCGTTGCAGCGCCTCGCGGGTGGCCCGCGCGGCCTGCTCCGCTTCTTCCCGGCTCGCCGCCGCCGCCCGCCGGGCGGCCTCCTCGGCCTTCTCGAGCGCCTCCTTGGTCGCTGCGACCGCCTTCCTGCTTTCGTCCTGGGTCGCGCGTGCCGCATCCTTGCCGAGGTCGAGCGCCATGTCGGCCGAGGCCGATGCCTTTGCCTCGAAGCGGCGCGCCGCATCGGCTGCCTTCCGGGCCGCTTGCCGGATCGCTTCGGCCAGGGCCTTGGAGATCTTGCCGGCGCTCGCGCTGCTTTGATCGAGGGCCGCCTTGGCTGCGTCGGCCGCCTTCTGCCCTGCGATCTGGGCTTCGCGCGCCGCCTTGCTGGCGGCGTCCTTCGCCTTCTGGCTCGGCGTCGATGCCGGGCTCAACTGGCCGGGTGCGGTGTAGTCGGCGGAGAGTGCCGCCGTGTTCAGGGCCATCGCCAGCAGGGCGAGCACAATCCTGGCTTTCATGGAAACTCTCCCGAGTGAACGAGCCCTTGAAGCATCTTCCGCGCCGGCAGGGACGGGTTTGCGCCAGCGCAAGGAATTCGTCTCTGCGGCCGGTAAAAAGGGACGACTCCGATCGATGCCCGACACCAGCCCCGTACGCTCGTCGCCGACATGAAGCCTGAAACTCCCGATGCGCTCACGGCAGGCCGCTCCCTCGTGACGGCGCTGCGCGAACAACTGCAGGCCGAGACCGGCCAGCCGGTCTCGCTGGTCGAGACCCACATCTCCTGGGTGCTGCTGACCGAGCGCCTGGCCTACAAGCTGAAGAAGCCCGTGCGGTTGTCCTTCGTCGATTTCAGCACGCTGGCGGCGCGCAAGCATTTCTGCGACGAGGAGCTCCGGCTCAACCGGCGCCTCGCTCCCGCGCTCTACCTCGACGTCGTCGCGGTGCGCGGCAGCCCCGATGCGCCGCGCCTCGACGGCGGCGGCGAACCGATCGAGTACGCCGTGCGCATGCGGCGCTTTCCGGAAGACTGCCTGCTGCGCAACCTGTTGCTGGCCGGGAAGCTGCAGGCGCCGCAGCTGTCGCGTTTTGCCGACCGGCTCGCCGCATTCCACGCGCAAGCCGAGGTCGCCCCGCTGTTCTCCGAGTTCGGCGCGCCGGAACAGGTGGTGCGCCCGATGCGCGAAGCGCTGGCGGGCCTGGCCGCGGAATGCGGCGCCGAGCGGCTCCAGTCGCTGCTGGCCTGGATCGCCGAGCGTTCCGAGTCGCTGCGCACCGCATGGCTCGAACGCCAGCGCCAGCGGGCGGTACGCGAATGCCATGGCGATCTTCACCTGGCCAACGTGGTGCTCGTCGAAGACCAGTTGACCGCCTTCGACTGCATCGAGTTCGACCCCGCGCTGCGCTGGATCGATGTCATGAACGACGTCGCCTTCCTGACCATCGACCTGAAGGCCCACGGGCGCCCCGACCTGGCGTATCGCTTTCTCGACGCCTATCTGCAGCAGGGCGGCGACTATGCCGGCCTGGCGGTGCTGCGTGCCTACGAGGTGTATCGGGCCCTGGTCCGTGCCCGGGTCGGCGTGCTGCGGGCGCAAGTGTCCGACGGCCCGCAGCCCTCCGGGCCGGACTATCTCGGCTGTGCCGAGGCGCTCGCCGCGCCGAATGCCGCGCCGGCGCCCCGGCTGCTGATCACGCATGGACTGTCCGGATCGGGAAAGTCCACCGTCGCCGGGGAACTGCTCGCGCTCGCCGGCGCGGTCCGCATTCGATCCGACGTCGAACGCAAGCGGCTGTTCGGATTGGCGCCCCTGCAGCGATCGGCCGAGCAGTCGGTGGACATCTACACCCCGGAGGCGACGCGGCGCACTTTCGACCGGCTGGCTGCGTGCGCGCGCACGGCGCTGCAGTCGGGCTATCCGGTGATCGTCGATGCCGCCTTTCTGCGACGCGACGAGCGGATGGCCTTCCGGGCGCTGGCCGCCGAACTGCGCGTGCCTTGCTCGATTCTCCATTGCCAGGCCGCCGACGCCCAACTACGGCGCCGCGTGGCGGCTCGCGGCGCCGGCCACAGCGACGCCTCGGAGGCGGATCTGGCGGTGCTGGAGCGTCAGCTTGCCAGCCACCAGCCCTTGGACGGCGACGAGCGCGCCATCACGCTGGAAGTCGACACCGAAGCCACGCTGGACGCGGTGGCGCTGCGGGCCCGGTGGCTCGCCCGCAGCCGTTGAGACGTGCGGCGCGGGCGGCGTTGCGCTACTCGAAGGACAAAGCGGCCGACGGCAGGCTCACGTTCTCCGGCTGCTGTGCCGGCTCGGGCTTCGCCGTCGACGCGGCCTCCGCCGCGCGCACCAGCAGCACCGGCACCGTCGCATAGCGCAGCACGTTTTCGGCGCTGCTGCCCATCACCAGGCGGCCGACGCCGCGGCGGCCGTGCGTGCCCAGCACGATCAGGTCGGCGGGCCAGCGGACGGCCTCGGCCGTGACCTGCTCATGGACGGTGCCCGAGAACTTGTCGCACAGCACCGTGTCGGCTTCGACGCCGGCCGCCTTCGCCGCGGCCTGGCCCTCGTCGAGCAGGCGGCGGCCGGCCTGGCGCAGCTCGTTGAGCCAGTCGCCGGCGAAACCCGCGTAGGCATCCATGGCCAGCGCGAAGGAGAGTTCGTCGATGACGTGGAACAGCCGCAGCCGGCCCTGGGTGATCTTCGCGAGGGCGATGGCCTCGTCCAGCCCGCGCTGCGAGGTCGCACTGCCGTCGACGGGAACAAGAATTCGCTGATACATGAAATGCTCCTTGGGATGGATGCCGTCAGTATCGGAATGCGGGCGCACGGGGGCTTGACGTGGCGCAAACCTAGGCGATCGCATGCCCCCCGAGGTAGGCGGCGCTGACGCGCGCGTCGTTCGCCATCGTGGTCGCGTCGCCCTGGAGCACGATGCGGCCGCTGTCCATCACATACGCGCTGTCGGCCACCCGCAGGGCGGCGCGGGCGTTCTGCTCGACCAGCAGCACGGCGGTGCCTTCGGCGCGGATGTCGCGCACCAGCTCGAAGACCTGCCGGACGACGATCGGCGCCAGGCCCATCGACGGCTCGTCCATCAGCAGCAGCTTCGGCCGGCTCATGAGCGCGCGGGCGATGCAGAGCATCTGCTGCTCGCCGCCGGACATCGAGCCGGCCTTCTGGCCGATGCGCTCCTTCAGGCGCGGGAAGCGCGTGAGCATGCGTTCCAGATCCTGCGCGAAGGCCGCGGCGGGGCGCTTGCCGGCGCCGAGCTTGAGGTTCTCGAGCACCGTCATGGCCGAGAAGATCTGCCGGCCCTCGGGCGCCTGCGCCAGGCCGCCGGCCACCACCTCGTGCGGCGGCCGGTTCGTGATGTCGCGGCCCTCGAGCATGACCTGGCCCGACGTGGCCTTGTAGACGCCCGAGAGCGCACGCATCAGCGTCGTCTTGCCGACGCCGTTGCTGCCGAGCACGCAGACGATGCCGCTGGGCGGGACCTCGATCGACACGTCGTGCAGGATGGTCTGCTGTCCGATGCGGACGCCGAGATTGCTGACACGCAGCAGGGCTTCGTTCATGCGGGTTCTCCCAGTGGCACGGCGGCCGGGGCATCGGCCTCGACCTCATCCTCGACCTCGGTGCCGAGGTAGGCGTCGAGCACCTTCGGGTCTTTCGAGATCAGGCCGGGCGGGCCGTCGGCGATCTTCTGGCCCGAGGCCATGACCATCACGCGCTCGCACAGGCTCATGACGAAGCCCATGTCGTGCTCGACCAGCAGGATCGTCATTCCCTCGGCCGACAGGGCCCGCACGAAGCCGGCGAGTTCGGCCGTTTCGGTGTCGTTCAGGCCGGCCGCCGGTTCGTCGAGGATCAGCAGCGTCGGCTGCAGCGCCAGCGCGCGCGCGATCTCGAGGTACTTGCGCTTGCCGTAGGACAGGTTGGCGGCCAGTTCGCCGGCCAGCGCGTCGAGGCCGGTGCGCTCCAGTGCCTGCATCGTCAGGCGGCTGATGCGCTCGGAGATCGCGCGCCGCGCGAACAGGCTGTTCCACGGACTGTGGCCCACGTGGCCCAGCGCGCCGATCGACACGTTGTCGAACACCGTCACGTTCGGCAGGATGCGCAGGTTCTGGAAGGTGCGCGCGATGCCCAGGCGCGCCACTTCGTGCGGCTTGCGCGCCGAGATCGAGCGGCCCTCGAAGCGCACGTCGCCGGACGACAGGCGGGTGTAGCTGGTGATCAGGTCGAATAGCGTGGTCTTGCCGGCGCCGTTGGGGCCGATCAGGCCGACGCGCTCGCCCCTGGCGATGTGGCCGCTGAATTCGCCCACGGCGGTCAGTCCGCCGTAGTGCCGGGAAACGTTGTCGATGTCGAGCAGATGGGTCATGGTGGTGCCTGTGCGCCCCGTTCAGCGCCAGCCCAGCCGGTCGCTCGTGCGCCAGGCTGCGCCGAAGCGCTTGCGCACGAGTTCGATCGCCGAGACCTCGCCGAACAGGCCCTTGGGCCGGAACATGATCGACAGGAACATCACCAGGCCGACCACGATCATCCGGAAGTCGCCGACCGGGCGCATCAGCTCGGGCAGGCCGATCAGCAGCACCGCGCCGATGATGGCGCCGGGCATGCTGCCCAGGCCGCCGACCACGATCATCGAGATGATCAGGATCGACTCCGAGAAGCGGAAGTCCGCGGGCGAGACGTAGCCGGTGCTGTGCGCCCACAGCGCACCGGCCACGCCGGCGAAGAAGCAGGAGAAGCCGAACACCTGGATCTTCAGGCGCACCACGTTCAGGCCCATGGCCTCGGCGCACTGGTCGTCCTCGCGCACCGCGCGCAGCGCGTTGCCGAAGTAGGAATGCGACAGTCGGTGCACGACGGCCACGGTGGCCGCGAGGCACAGCGCCGTGACCAGGTAGGCCGCCATGTCGCTGTTGGCCGGCAGGCCCGGCACGCTGAGCGGCGGGATGCCGCTGATGCCCATCGGGCCGCGGGTGAAGCCGACCCAGTTCAGCAGCGTGACGTGGATGATCTCGCCGACGCCGAGCGTCGCGACCGCGAAGTAGATGCCGACCAGCCGCATCGTCGGCAGCGCCAGCAGGATGCCCGCGCAGGCGGTCACGATGCCGGCCACCGGCAGCGTCAGCCCTACCGGCCAGTGCAGCGCGGTGGCCAGCAGCGCCGCGCAGTAGGCGCCGATGCCGTAGAAGGCCGCATGGCCCAGCGACAGCAGCCCGGTGGTGCCGGTGATCAGGTTGGCGCTGAGCGTGAGGATCGAGAACACGCAGATGGTGGTCGCGATGCGGAAGATGTAGCCGCCGCCGACCAGCAGGCCGGCGGCCGGCACGGCCAGCAGCAGCACGGCCAGCAGCGCGAGCGCGAGGGTTCGGGAGGATGTCGTGGAAAGCATGCGTGCACCGGTGCTCAGGCGCGCTCGCGCCCGCCGCCGAACAGGCCGGTCGGGAAGAACACGAGCGTGATCAGCAGGAACAGGTAGGCGACCATGTCGCCCCAGCCCTGCGCGAAGAAGGTGGTGGTGAGCGCCTCGGCCATGCCGAGGATCAGGGCGCAGACGACCGCGCCGCCGATCGAGCTGAGTCCGCCCATCACCATGGCGACGAAGGCCTTGACGCCCGGCGTGAAGCCCATCGACGGGAAGATGGAGCCCTGGTAGAGGCCCACCACCAGCCCCGCGACGGCGCCCATCATCGAGCCGATGACGAAGGTCGCGACGATCGTCCGCTCGGTGTTGAGGCCGACGTACATCGCGCCCATCGGATTGTTGGCCACGGCGCGGATCGACAGGCCGATCCGGGTCCGGAACAGCAGGACGTACAGGCCGGCGAGCATGACGACCGACAAACCGAAGATCACGAACTGGCCGCTGGAGAACGAGATGGAGCCGATCTCGATCGGCGTCATCAGCAGGTAGTCCTGCGGGATGGTCTGCATGCTGGCGCCGAAGAACTTCTCGACCACCTCCCGGATGACGATCGACAGCGCCAGCGAGGACAGCAGGGTCGCCTCGCGGATGGCCTTCGACTTGAGCGAGGCCTCGTCGCGGAAGCGGCGGAACGGACGGAAGGCGATGCGCTCGAGGCTGAAACCCAGCGCGGCGCCCACGGCCAGCACGAACAGCAGCACCGCGAACAGCGGCGGCGCCGTGCTCGTGATGAACAGCAGGCCGGCGTAGGCGCCCAGCATGTAGATCTCGCCATGGGCGAAATTGACGACGTTGAGCACGCCGAAGATCAGCGTGAAGCCGATCGCCATCAGCGCATAGACGAGCCCGAGGCTCAGCCCGTTCGCGAGCTGCTGCACCAGGATTGCATCGAACATGTTCTCGGAGGTCTTACTTGGCGACGACGGCGAAGGCGCCGGAACTGACTTCCATGCGGGTCAGGCCCTTGGAGGGCTCCCGGGTCTTGGGGTCGAAGGTGGTGTCGCCGGTCACGCCCGGGAATCCCTTGGTGGCGGCCAGCGCGTCGCGCACCTTCTGGCGCGTCGGCTGGGGGCCGGCCGCGACGATGGCGTCGAGCATGATGTTGGTGGCGTCGAAGGCCTGCGCCGCGAACATGCTGGGTTCGGCGCCGTAGTGCTTCTTGTAGTCGTCGACGAAGGCCTTGACCTTCGGGGCCGGGTTGCCGGCCACGAAGGTGGTCGGGAACTTCACGCCGTCGGCGCTCGGCCCGGCGAGCTCGATCAGCTTGGGCGCATACATCGACGAGGCGCCGTAGATCGGCGTCTTGACGCCGAGCTGGGTGCGCTGCTGCAGGAACGAGGCACCTTCCTCGTAGAACATGAACATCACGATCGCGTCGGGCTTGTCGCGCCCCTGCTTGGTGATGATCGAGCGGAAGTCGCGGTTGCCCGGGTTGAAGAACTCGGTGCTCGTGATCTGCGCACCCGAGGCCTTGGCCGCTTCGGTGAAGGCCTTGACGGCGCTCAGGCCCCAGTCGTTCTGGATCGCGACCACCGCATACTTCTTCAGCCCGTTCTCGGCCAGCCACTTGGCGATGAAGGGCGACTCGATCTCCATCGTCGTGATGTTGCGGAACTGCCAGTCGCTGATCTTCAGGAAGTCGGGGTGCGACGCCGTCTGCGACAGCTGCGGCAGCTTCTGCTGCGCGTAGACCTGGCCCGCGGCCATCGACACCGTGGAGTTGAAGTCGCCCAGCACGCCCACGATGGCCGGGTCGTCGGCGAACTTCTTCGCGATGTTCACGCCTTCCTTGGCGTCGCTCTTGCTGTCCTCGTAGCGGATCTCGACCGTGCTGCCCTTGAGCTTCCCGGCCTTGTTGAAGTCCTCGAGCGCCAGGTTGGCCGAGTTCTTGAACAGCGTGCCGTATTGCGAGTTGTCGCCCGACAGCGGCAGCTGGTAGCCGATCACGATCTTGTTCTGCGCCAGGGCGGTCGATGCCGCGAGGGCGAGGCCGGCGGCCAGCAGGGCGGGTGCCGCGATGCGGAGGATGGATTTCATGGGAGCTCCAGAAGGGGTTGAAGACGGAAGGAGAGGGCGGGGTGTCAAGGCTGGGCTCAGGCTGGCACCCACTCGTCGCCGAGGAGTTCCGGGTCGTCGTAGGCCTCGAGGCGCGCGAAGTGGTGCTCGAAATCCTCGCGATAGAACAGGCTGGCGATGCCGTTGGCGAGGCGGCGCGCGCCCTCGCTGATGGCCGGGATGTCGCCGGACACCGCGCCGTGCGAGAGCGTGGCGGGGTAGCAGAAGCAGTGGATGCGGTCGAGGCCGGGGCAAGCGCCGGCGGTCTTCTCCTGCAGTTCGAAGACCGCTCCGAGATCGGGCGAGTCGGCCAGCTCCTGGTCGGCCTCGCCGGGGGCATGGGTGAAGCGGTCTTTCCAGGCGCGCACGTGCGGCGCGATGGCCGCGTATTCGGGACGCACGTTCCAGTCGATTCGGAAGCCGGTCGACACGATCAGGAAGTCGAGCGCGAATTCGCGCTTCGGCGTGCTCACGCGCAGTGCCGCGCCGTCGCGTTCGACCGACAGGATCGGGCAGCCGAAGTTGAAGCGGGCGTTCGGATGGCGCGAGACGCGCAGCGTGCTGCCGTGCGGCGGCGGCACGTTCGCCACGTTGATGTAGTGCCGCAGGCGCCACTTGAGTTCGTCGGCCAGGTCGAAGTGCCCCTGCGTCAGGCCCGGCACGCCGGCGCCCTTGGATTTGTTGATGCGCGGCAGGTCGTCGCGGCGAATCAGCAGGTCGACGCTGTGCGCGCCGGCTTCGAGCGCCGTGGCCGCGCTGTCCATGGCCGAGGAGCCGGCGCCGACCACGCCCACGCGCAGCCCTTCGAGCCGGCCGTAGTCCATCGCGTCGGCGGAGTGCGCCCAGCTTGCGCGGTCGAGCGCCTGCACGAAGGCCGGGATCGCCGGGCCGCCGAGGCCGTCGCGGCCGGTCGCCAGCACCACGCGGCGCGCCAGCACGCGCGCCGCGCCGGCCGGCGTCTGCAACGCGAGCAGCACCTTGCCGTCGGCGCGCGGTGCGATCGCGGTGACGGCGGTGTCGTTGCGCACCTCGACCGCCATCACGCGGCGGTACCAGCGCAGGTAGTCCATCCATTGCAGGCGCGGGATCTTGTCGAGCCGGGCCCATTCATCGGCGCCGAACTGCGCCTCGAACCAGGCGCGGAAGGTCAGCGCCGGCAGGCCCAGCGCCGGGCCGGTCAGCTCCTTCGGCGAGCGCAAGGTCTCCATGCGCGCGGTGGTGGCCCAGGGGCCTTCGAAGTCGAGCGGCGCGCGGTCGAACACGAGCGCGTGGATGCCGTGCTGGGCCAGCGCGGCGGCCGCTGCGAGGCCGGCCTGGCCGGCGCCGACGATGGCGACGTCGAGGACCGGCACGCCGTGCTCGGCGCCTTGCTGCGGCATCCAGTCGCGTGCCGGCCATCCAAGGCATTCGAGGTCCTTGGCCAGGCGCTGCTCGAGTGCGGCCAATCCGCCTGGGACGGCCTCGGGGTTGTGGCGGGTTTCCGGGGACATGGGCGTACTTGCGTTCAGTCCAGGCTGATGTTGGCGGCCTTCGCGACCTCGGCCCATTTCACCCGGTTCTCGTGCACCGTCTTCTTGAACTGTGCCGGCGTTTCGATCCGGACCGTGTTGCCCTGTGCCTCGAACTTGTCTCGCAGTTCGGGCTGCTCGAGCACGGACTTCACGGCCGCGTTGAGCTTGTCGACGATCTTCGGGTCGGTGCCCTTGGGGGCGAACACGGCGAACCAGATCGAGCTGTCGAAGCCCTGGGTGCCGGGCAGGCCGCTCGAAGCGATGGTCGGCACTTCCTTGACGGCGGCGACCGACGTCGCCGTCGTCACGCCGAGCAGGCGGACCTTGCCGGCCTTGTACTGCGGCAGCACCGTCTGGACCTGGTTCATGATGCAGCAGGTCTCGCCCTTGACCACCGAGCTGATCGCCTCCGGGCCGCCCTTGTACGGCACGTGCGTCATCTGCAGCCCGAGGCGCGAGTTGAACTCCGCGAAAGCCATGTGCGTGCCGGCGCCGTTGCCCGTGGAGGCGTAGTTGTACTTGCCGGGGTTGGCCTTCACGAGCGCGACGAACTCCTTCAGGGTCGTCACGTTGATCACTTCCGGATTGATCGTGAGCACGTTCGACACATCCAGCACCGGCGCCACGGCGACGAAGTCGCTCTCGACGTCGAAGGGCAGCTTCTTGTAGAGCGCCGCGTTGCTGCCGTGGGTGGCCGCCGTGCCGAAGGCCAGCGTGTAGCCGTCGGCCTTGGCGCGCGCCACGTACTCGCTGGCGATGTTGCCGGCGGCGCCCGACTTGTAGTCGATGATGATCGGCTGGCCCAGTTGCCTGGCCAGCGGCTCCTGGATGGCGCGCGCCACCACGTCGACACCGGAGCCCGCGGGGAAGCCCATGATCATGGTGATCGGCTTGGCGGGCCATTCTTCCGCTGCGGCAGGCGCGGCGTGGATGGCGAGCGACAGGGCAGCCGAAAGAAGGGCCGCGCCGGCGCGGCGGGAAATCAATGAAGAGGTCATGCGATCCTTGGCGGAAGGAGATGGCTTGTTGAGGCAATGTCCATGCCAAGTAGTAATTTATGGGCGGACGGACGGTGATCCATAAATATAAACTTGCGCCATATGCGGATACCGAGGAAAGATATTCCAAGTAGGTCGGGGTGCCCGACCATGCGCGAACAGGCTTTGCCTGACCGGGTCGCAATGCGACAAATAATTCTCCGGACCTCTTCGCCACGGCGAGGAGAGGGCGCTTTCCGGCGTCAGGCCGGTGGGCGCCCGGATGCGAGAAAAGAGTGCGCGGCGATGTGCACGCGATGCACGATTCCATGCGCTGCGAAATGCAGGTCGCGCGCGTGATGTCCCAATGACATCGGCCCGCACGAGGCGGGCCGGTCTCTCAGCAGCAGAAATGCAGGCGGCTTTCGCCGCCGGGCCGTCAGAGGTGGTGCTGCATCCGGTCGAGCGCCGACTGCATGTCGCGCACCAGGTCGTTGCAGGATTCCAGCCCTGCATGGATGCGCAGCAGCGGTCCTTCGAGCGTCCAGGGGCGGACGGCGCGCGTGGGTGCGTCGACCGGCAGCGCCAGGCTTTCGTAGCCGCCCCACGACAGCCCGATGCCGAACAGTTCCAGGCTGTCGAAGAAGACACCCAGCGCTGCGCGGCTGACGGGCTGCAGCGCCACCCCGAAGAGTCCGCTCGCGCCCTTGAAGTCGCGGCGCCACAGCGCATGGCCGGCGTCGCCCGGCAGGGCCGGGTGCAGCACCTTCGCCACCATCGGGTGGCGGGCCATGCTTTCGGCCAGCAGCACGCCGTTTTCCCAGTGGCGGTGCAGGCGCACCGACAGGCTGCGCAGGCCACGCAGCGCGAGGTAGAGATCGTCCGGGCCGGCGGTCTGGCCGAAGTCGTGCGCGCTGCGCTGAAGCAGCGCCCAGGCGCGCTCGTTGGCGGTCGCGGCGCCGAGCAGCGCGTCGGAGTGCCCGACGATGTACTTGGTCGCGGCCTGGACCGAGATGTCCACGCCGTGCGCGAAGGGCTTGAAGAAGAGCGGGCTGGCCCAGGTGTTGTCCAGGACCACGAAGGCATCGACCTTGTGGGCTTCGTGCGCGATGGCGGGGATGTCCTGCACCTCGAAGGTGGCCGAGCCCGGAGATTCGACGAACACCACGCGCGTGTTCGGCCGGATCTGGTGGCGGATCTCGGCGCCCGCGAGCGGGTCGAAAAACTCCACCGCGATGCCGAAGTTCGTGAGCACGTTGGTCGCGAAGCTGCGCGTCGGGCCGTAGACGCTGTCGCTGATCAGCGCGTGGTCGCCGGGCTTGAGCAGTGCCAGCAGGCTGTGCGTGCAGGCGGCCAGGCCGGAGGGAAAGACGATCGAGCGATACCCGCCTTCGAGTTCGGCGAGCGCGGTTTCGAGTGCGCGGGTGGTCGGCGTGCCGAAGCGCCCATAGGACGCGTAGGGGTTGCCCGGAAGCTTGCGCGATTCCCATTCGGTGAGGGAATTCGACAGGATGGTCGAGCCGCGGAACACGGGCGTGTTCACCATGCCGCCGTGGCTGGACGGATCGCGGCCGGCGCGTACGAGATGGGTTTCGGAATCAAAGGAAGTCAACGGACCGGTCTTTCAGGAGGGAAGCGAAGGCGATGCTCCAGTCTAGAAAGGAAGCAGTGGTTTCTTTTGCTGAAATTTGCCTCTTCGATCCATATGCAAGCAAAATATTACTCAACCACCATTCAATATTGGATTTGGATACCCCGATGGACAGAATCGACAAGGCGATCCTCGAACTGCTGCAGGTCAACGCGAGTGCCTCCCTGCAGGAGATCAGCGAACAGGTGAGCCTGTCGGCCACGCCCTGCTGGCGCCGCATCCAGCGGCTCGAGCGCGAGGGTTACATCCGCCAGCGGGTGGCGCTGCTCGACCCCGACAAGCTCAACGTGGGCGTGACCGTGTTTGTGGCCATCCRCACCAGCAATCACACCGAGAAGTGGTTCAAGCGCTTCAGCAGCGTGGTGGCGGCCATTCCGCAGATCGTCGAGTTCTATCGCATGAGCGGCGACACCGACTACCTGCTGCGGGTGGTGGTGCCGGACATCAAGGCCTACGACGCGGTCTACAAGCGGATGATCCGCGAGATCGAGCTGTCGGACGTGAGTTCGAGCTTCGCGATGGAGCAGATCAAGTACACGACGGCGCTGCCGCTGGACTACGCATGAACGGCCAGGCGACACCATGCAGATCAAGTGGCTTGAAGACCTGATCGCGCTGGCCGATACGCGGAGTTTCACGCGCGCCGCGCAGCTGCGGCACGTGACCCATCCGGCGTTCGGGCGCCGTATCAGGGAGCTCGAGCGATGGGCCGGCGTCGCGCTGGTGGCCAGGGGCAGCGGACCGGCGACCCTGACCGCGGCCGGCGAGACGCTGCTGCAGCACGCGCGGCAGACCGTGCATTCGCTGTCGGCCGCCCGCAGCGAGCTGCAGGACAACGCGGACATGCCGGGCCATCCGGTGTTCACGCTCGCCACGGGCCGGACCTTGGCCAGGACCATCGCTGCGGACTGGCTGTGGCGCGTCAGGTCACAGACCTCGAACGCGCTGGTCCATGTGCGCACCGGATCGATGGCCGAGACCGTGCAGCGCTTCGAACGAGGGGAGGCGGACTTCATGCTCACCTACCACCATCCGGTCATCGCCCTGCGCCTGAAGCCGTCCCAGTATCTTCAGCACACCGTCGCGCACGACAGGCTGGTTCCTGTGTCCCGGGCCCTCGCCGACGGCAAGGCGCTGTTCGGTTTCGACGCCGTCAAGCCGACGCCTTACCTGGCCTATGCCAGCACCCTGGCGCTCGGGCAGCTGGTGGCCGACCACCTGAGCAATCATGCGCAGGCGCCTCGCTTGAAGCGGGTCGTCGAATGCGACTCGGCCGACGCGCTGCTGGAGTACGCGCTCAAGGGGCTGGGGGTCGCCTGGCTGCCGTGGTCGCTGGCCGTGGGCGCCTGCAAGGCGAGAAAGCTGGCACCGCTGGCCGACAAGGCGCTCGGGATCGCGTTCGAGGTGCGCATGGTTCGGGCCAAGCGGCGCCTGTCGCCATTGGCCGAGTCGCTGTGGGAGGCCGTGAGCCCCGTCTAGGGTCTGTTCACACTGTTTCCGCGATCCCCGGAAATAGTGTGAACAGGCCCCAGGGTCTGCCGAGATGGCACGGGATGGTGCCGATCCGGCACATCGCTCCCACGCTGCCGGGGCAAGAATCGGCGGAACTCCAGGAGACATTCATGCGATGCGATTTCGGAATCCGGGCGACCGTGCTGACAGCCTGCCTTGCGGCCGGCCTGATGCCTGCGGCACGCGCGCAAGGCGAAGCCTATCCCGAGCGCCCGATCACCGTGGTCGTGGCCTATCCGCCCGGCGGCAGCACCGACCTGACCGGCCGCGCCGTGGCCGACCAGCTGTCGAAGAAGCTCGGCGTGCCGGTGGTGGTGGAGAACCTGGGAGGCGCGGGCGGCGCGATCGGCGCGCAGAAGGTGTCCCGCGCGGCGCCGGACGGCTACACCCTGCTGCTGGGCGCCAACAACGAGATCGCGATCAACCGGCTCGTCTCTCCGGCGGTCAAGTACAGCTACAAGGACTTCACGCCCATCGGGCTCGTCGCCTCGCAGCCCATGGTGCTGGTGGCGTCGGCCAGCAGCGGCATCAGGACGGTCGACGAGTTCGTCAAGAGCGTCAAGTCGAAGCCGGGCCACTACAGCTATGGAAGTTCCGGCGTCGGGACCGCGCTGCACCTGGCCGGCGAAATGGCCAAGCAGCAGGCGGGGCTCTACATGTCGCACATTCCCTATCGCGGGGTCGGGCCGCTGACGACCGACCTCTACGGCGGAAACATCGACTTCGGTGTCTACGTGCTGTCCAGCGGGCTGCCGCAGATCCGCAGCGGCAAGCTGGTGGCGCTCGGCGTCACGGAGAAGAAGCGATCCGCCGCGGCACCGGAGATCGCGCCTCTGGCAGATCATCCGATGCTCAAGGACATGGACATCGGCGTCTGGTTCGCGCTGATGGCGCCGCCCAGGTTGCCGGATGCGGTGGCCGTCCGGCTCCGGAAGGCGCTGGCCGATGCATTGCAGGCGCCCGAGCTGCGCAAGAAGCTCGAGGACAACGGCTCGACCCTGGCGCCCGCCGGCGTGGACATGGCGAAGTTCCTCGTCGATGAAAGCGCCAAGTATCAAAAGATCGTCGACTTTGCAAAGATCAAGGAATGAACAATGCGACTTTCTCGCTGAAGAAACCCGAGCTTGGCGCCTGGCGAGCGGGCAACACCGGTACCGAAGGCGTATGGCGCTTCGAGTCGGGCGTCGAAGGGCCCGTCGTGATGCTGAGCGCGCTGATCCATGGCAACGAGCTGTGCGGCGCCTGGGCGCTGAAGGAATTGCTGGAAGCCGGCGTCCGGCCGGAACGCGGTTCGCTGACCCTGGCCTTCTGCAACCTGGAGGCTTTCGACCGCTTCGACGTCGACCACCACGATGCCTCGAGGTTTGTCGACGAGGACATGAACAGGCAATGGCTGGCCGACCGGATCGCGCAGGCGGATACGCGCGAGCGTCGGCGCATCGCGGCCCTGAAGCCCTTCGTCGACAGCGCCGACTGGCTGCTGGACCTGCACTCCATGCACGAACCCGGCCTGCCCTTGTCGCTGGCGGGCATGCAGCCCCGCAACCTGGCGCTGGCCCGGCAACTGCGAGCGCCCGAGTACGTGGTCGTGGATGCCGGTCACCAGGACGGCGTGCGGATGCGCGATTTCGGCCGTTTCGGCCAGCCCGATGCCGAGCAGCCCGACACCCGCTCGCTGCTGATCGAATGCGGCTTTCATGGTGACGCCGAAAGCCTCGTCGTCGCGCGCGACCTGTGCGTTCGATTTCTGGTCCAGGCGGGCAGCTTGTCCGCGTCGTCCGCGCTGCGACGGCTGCCGGGCTGGAAGCAGCCCGACGCCCCCCGGCAATGGGTGCTGCGTGTCACCGGCCCGGTCGTCGCGAAGAGCGACCGCTTCCGCTTTTCGCAGGGGTTCAAGGGGCTGGAGCTCATTCCCGAGGCGGGCACGGTGATCGGCGACAACGACGGCGAGCCGGTCACCACCCCCTACGACGACTGCGTGCTGGTGATGCCGTCGACTCGGCAGGCACGCGCCGGCGTCACCGTGGTGCGATTCGCACGGCGGGAACCGCTCGCCTGATCGACCGGGGACGGCCGGGTCCCCGCGCCGGGATCCGGCCGGCCTTGGCAAGGCTTCATCGCGACTTGTGAACTTTGTCACGCTAGAGGGTAGTACTTAGAGGTTACAAAATGTACTTTCTAAGTACCTTGGTACTACTATTCATGCATCGGATGACCAAGGACAAGAAGCGCATGAACACGTACCCGACCGTCAGCCAGGCCACTGGCGTTGCCCGAACGCTGAGCAAGCACCTGTCGTGCACGATCGTCGTCTATCGCACGCCGCAGGCGAAGTTCGTGACCGCGCGCACCACCGACCGGGTCGCGGGGAACATTGAAAGCATCTATCGCAACGGCTACTGCACGCCGACGCTGCTGAGCGGCTCGCGCTGAAAGAACTCGACTCCCTCGGCTCCACGMAGCCGAACGGTTTATGCCTCCTTCGGGAGGCTTTTTTTTGGGGTTCTGCCGCTGCGACGGCGGCTGCGCATGTTCTTGATGCGCCGTTCCGATGCATTTGCACAATTCTGGAGCGAGATCCGGGTGACGGCGCAAGGCCTGTCGGCCCTTCGTGCGGGCACGCGCGGCCCTGCGGCACTCGAAAAAATCAGAACTTGCGCGCCGTGGCACAGATCATGCAATATGGAGTCATATTATGGCACCTTGTTCCAGTTTTTGGAACTAATTCATGGCATCACTCGAAAGCGCCGGCGTCATCCTCCGGCTGATCAACAAACTGAAGCGCCAGGTCACCGTGACCGACCTCGTCGGTCACCTGGCGATGCCCAAGAGTTCGGCGTCGCGCCTGCTGCGGCAGATGGCCGACGAAGGTTTCCTGGAGCGCGATCCGCTGACTCGCGCTTTCGGCCCGGCGCTGATGATCCTGGAGCTGTCGCGCCTGGTGCGCTCGACCACCCAGCTGTTCCCGCTTCTGCAGAAGGCGCTGCAGGGCCTGTGCCTGCGCAGCGGCCACACGGGCTACATCTCGGTGCTCGACGGCACCGAGGTGCTGGTGCTGTTCGTGCAGTCGGGCACCCATCCGCTGCAACTCATGACCTACCCCGGCCACCGTGCGCCGGCCTGGGCCACCTCCACCGGGCGCGCGCTGCTGGCGTTGGAAACGGACGATGCGGTGCGCCAACGTTTCCAGGGTGCATTGCCCGCAGTCTCCAACAATGCGCCGGCCGACGTGGACGCACTGATCGCCCGCCTGGCCGAGGTGCGCATCCGGCACTACGCCCATGCGCTCAACGAATCCATCCCGGGCGTCGGTTCGGTGAGCTGCGCGGTGAGCGACTCGACCACTCGAGAACGGCTCGCGTTCTGCCTTTCGTTTCCCAGCGCCGACGCCGATGCCGCCAGCATCCAGGCGCTGGCGCTGGATCTCATGACCGAGGCCGCTGGCATCGGTCGCCTCGTCGGTGACCCGTCATGGGCTCGACATTCCAACCACCGGTAAGAGGTCCCCATGTCCACGCCGTCCCCATCCAGCGTTCCGTTCGGCGCCGCCAGCCCGGCGGCACGGTTCGCGCCGCAGTCCCATCCGCATGCGCTGTCCGGCGCCAACCTGGTGCTGCTGGCGCTGCTCAGCGTCTTCGGTGCGGTCATCGGCATCCAGTTGCTGGTGACGCTCGGTGTGACGCCGAACACCTCCATCATCGGCGCGCTGGTGGCAATGATCCTGGCGCGCATCCCGCTGCAGATGATGAGCGGATACCGATCGGTGCATTTCCAGAATCTCGCGCAAAGCGCGATCTCCGCCGCCACCTTCGGCGCGGCCAACAGCCTGCTGCTGCCGATCGCCATTCCCTTCCTCATGGGCCGGCCCGACCTGGTGCTGCCGATGTTCCTCGGCGTTTCGGCGGCCATGCTGCTCGACGGCTACCTGCTCTATCGCATGTTCAACACCAAGATCTTCCCGGCCTCGGGCGCCTGGCCTCCGGGCGTGGCTGCGGCCGAGGCCATCAAGGCCGGCGACAAGGGCGGCAAGCAGGCGGCGCTGCTCGGCGCGGGGATGCTGGTCGGCGCGGTGGGCTCGTGGTTCAAGATACCGATGTCGGCTTTCGGCACGGCCTTCATCGGCAACATCTGGGCGCTGAGCATGTTCGGCGTGGGCCTGCTGCTGCGCGGCTATGCGCAGCCGCTGTTCGGCTACGACATCAACAAGGCCTACATCCCGCACGGCATGATGATCGGCGCCGGCCTGGTGGCGCTGTTCCAGGTCGGCATGGTGCTGATGAAGAAGACGGCCAAGGCCGAAGCCGAGGCGACGGAAGAAAACCTCGCCAGCCGCAGCGTCGGCCAGACCCTGCGCCTGGGTGGCTTCGCGTACATCCTGCTCGCGGCCGGCGTGTCGCTGCTCGGAGGCCTGTACGCCGACATGTCGACCGGCATGCTGATCGCCTTCATCCTCTATGCCGCGTTCGCGGCCTTCGTGCACGAGCTGATCGTCGGCATCGCCGCCATGCACTCGGGCTGGTTCCCTGCCTTCGCCGTGGCGCTGATCACCTTGCTGCTGGGCCTGCTGGTGGGCTTCCCGGTCACGGCGCTGGCGGTGCTGTGCGGCTTCTCGGTGGCCACCGGCCCGGCCTTCGCCGACATGGGCTACGACCTCAAGGCCGGCTTCATCTTGCGCGGCCACGGCACCGACCCGGCGTTCGAACTCGAAGGCCGCAAGCAGCAGCTGATCGCCGCGATGCTGGCCTTCGTGATCGCCATTCCGGTGGTCTACATCGCGCACGGCATCTACTTCGCCCAGGGCCTGGTGCCGCCGGTGGCCAAGGTGTATGTGGCCACCATCAACGCCGGCGCGGTGCCGGGCATCGCGCAGTCGCTGTTCCTTTGGGCCATCCCCGGCGCGCTGATCCAGCTGATCGGCGGACCGAAGCGCCAGCTCGGCGTGCTGCTGTCCACCGGCCTGCTGATCGCCAACCCGATGGCCGGCTGGGCCGTGGCGGTGGGCATCGCACTGCGCGTGTTGCTCGAGAAGTTCGGTGGCGCAAAGGCCCGCGGCTACATGGAAGTGTTCGCCGGCGGCGTGATCGCGGGCGATGCGCTGTTCAGCTTCTTCAACGCCACCCTCACCGCCAGGTTCGGCAAGAAATAAACCCCCAAAAAGGAAACACACCCATGAGCCTCGCTCAGACATTGCAGGTCTTCGAAGCCCTCGACACGGCGCATGCCAGCGGCCGGACCGTGGTGAAGCTGCTCGCCGCCTACGACAACGTGAGAGTCACGGTCACCCGGATCAGCGGCCAAAAAGGTTCGACCGATTTCGTGCGCATCGTGATCCCCGGCAGCGCCGGCAAGCTGGCCGGCGGCCCCGCACCCACGCTCGGCATCGTCGGCCGCCTCGGCGGCGTCGGCGCGCGGCCCACGCGCATCGGTCTGGTGTCGGACGCCGATGGCGCGGTGGCTGCAGTCGCCGCGGCGCTGAAGCTGGCCCACATGCAGACCCAGGGCGACATGCTGCCCGGCGACGTGGTCGTGGCGACCCACATCTGCCCCGACGCGCCTACGCGGCCGCACGAGCCGGTGGATTTCATGGATTCGCCGGTCGACACCGAGGACATGAACGAGCAGGAAGTCAGCGCCGAGATGGACGCCGTGTTGTCCATCGACACCACCAAGGGCAACCGCATCGTCAACCACAAGGGCTGCGCGATCTCGCCCACGGTGAAGGAGGGCTACATCCTGCGCCTGTCCGAGGATCTGCTGCGCATCATGGAAATGACCTCGGGCCGGCCGGCGGTGACTTTCCCGATCACCACGCAGGACATCACGCCCTACGGCAACGGCGTGTATCACCTGAACAGCATCCTGCAGCCGTCGATCGCCACTGCGGCGCCGACGGTGGGCGTCGCCATCACCACCGAAAGCGTGGTGCCGGGCTGCGGTACCGGCGCGAGCCACGAGACCGATATCGCGCTGGCCGTCAAGTTCGCGGTCGAAGTGGCGAAGGAGTTCACGCGCGGCACCTGCCGCTTCTTCGACGCGGACGAATACGCGCTGCTGCAGAAGCTGTACGGATCGCTCGCCCATCTGCAACGCCGCCAGCCGGCCTGATCCGGGACGATCGCCATGACCCGCATCACCACCCTGGGCACACTGACCATCGGCCAGGCGCCGCGGCCCGACATCACGCCGATCCTGGCGCAGCACCTGTCCCCCTATGCGCAATGCATCCACGCCGGCTTGCTGGACGGCCTCGCGCGCGCCGACATCGAGCGCCTCTACGCGCCCGAGCCGGCCCAGGCCACGCTGATCACGCGGCTGCTCGACGGCACTTCGGTGGTGGTCAGCAAGCCCAAGGTGCTGGGGCTGATGAACCGCAAGATCGCCGCGCTGCGCGCGCAGGGCTGCGGCTTCATCCTGCTGCTGTGCACCGGCGCCTTCGAAGGCCTGGTGTGCGACGGTGCCTGGCTCATCGAGCCCGACCTGATCGTTTCGCCCAGCGTGGCGGCGATTGCCGGCGACCGGCAGGTCGGCATCGTGGTGCCGCTGCAGTCGCAGGTCGCCTCGGAAGCCCACAAGTGGCGGGCGCTGAAACGCGAACCGATCTGCGCCGTGGCTTCGCCGTATGCGAACGAGACCGAATCGCTGGCGCAGGCCGCGCGCGACCTGCAAGCGCAGGGCGCAGAGCTGCTGGTGATGGACTGCATGGGCTTCGTCGAAGCGCATCGCGAGCTGGCGGCGAGTGCCTCGGGCCTGCCGGTGATTCTGTCCAATGCGCTGATCGCACGCCTGACGGCGGAGCTGCTGTCCTGAGCTGTCGAGAATCACCCCATGAACCTTCTGTTGCTGAGCAATTCCCGCAGCCCCGACGGCGGCTACCTCACCCATGCCGGCGAGGCCATCGCCGAGGTCGCCGGCGGCTGCAAGCGCGCCGTGTTCATTCCCTATGCCGGCGTCACCATCACCTGGGACGACTACACGCAGCGCGTCGCCGGCGTGTTCGCGCCTCTGGGCATCGAGGTGGCCTCCGCGCACAGGGCCGGCAACCCGCGCGCGCTGGTGGAACAGGCCGAGATCATCGTCGTCGGCGGCGGCAACACCTTCAAGCTGCTCAAGTGCTGCCGCGATGCAGGCCTGCTGCCGCTCATCGCCGCCCAGGTCCGTGCCGGCGCGCCCTACGTCGGCTGGAGCGCCGGCGCCAACCTGGCCGGCCCGACGATCTGCACGACCAACGACATGCCGATCGTCGATCCGGGTGGCTTTGACGCGCTCGGGCTGGTGCCGTTCCAGCTGAACCCGCACTACACCAACGCGCTGCCCGCCGGCCACCAGGGCGAGACCCGCGACCAGCGGCTGGCCGAGTACCTGGCGGCCAACCCGACTTCCAAGGTGATCGGCCTGCCCGAATGCAACTGGCTGCGCGTGCGCGGCGCGGAGGTGCAACTGGCTGGCCCCTGGCCCGCCAAGCTGTTCGAGGCCGGCCAACCCGTCCGTTCGATCGACGCTCCGGCGCAGATCCGCTTCTGAGGAAGGGGGTGTGCGCTGGACTACCGCGCCCGGTTCACCTCCGGCTCTTCGGCGATGCCGACGCCGAGCAGTCCTTCGAGCAGGGCCGCATCGCCGGCCAGCGCCGCGCTCGGGCCGGCATGCACGACCGTGCCGCGCTCCAGCACGATCGCCTGGTGCGTCATCTCGAGGGCCAGCACCGGATGCTGCTCGACCACGATCGACGCCAGGCCCTCGCTCTCGCACAGGTGGCGGATCGAGCGGGCCAGTTCCTCGACGATGATCGGCGCCAGGCCTTCCATCGGTTCGTCGAGCAGCAGCAGCTTCGGGTTGGTCATCAGCGCCCGGCCGATCGCCAGCATCTGCTGCTCGCCGCCGGACAGCTGGTTGCCGTAATTACCGCGCCGCTCGCGCAGCCGCGGAAAGAATTGGTAGACCCGCTGCAGGTTCCACTTGCCTGGCCGCGCGATCACGGTCAGGTTCTCCTCGACGGTCAGCGACGGGAACACCTCGCGCTCCTGCGGCACCCAGCCGAGGCCGGCGTGCACCCGGCGGTGAGCGGGCCAGCGCGTGATGTCCTGGCCGCACCAGCGCAGCGCGCCGCGCATCACGCGGGTGTTGCCCATCAGCGTTTCGAGCAGCGTGGTCTTGCCGACGCCGTTGCGGCCGAGGACGGCGAGGCCCTGGCCTTGGGCAAGTGCGAAACTCAGCCGGTCGAGCACCACCGCGTTGCCGTAGCCGGCGACCACCTGGTCGAAAGCCAGCATCTCAGACATGGGCTGCTCCCGAATGGCCGAGATAGACCTCGCGCACCCGTGGGTCGCGGCCGATCTCGGCGGGCGTGCCCTCGGTCAGGATCTGGCCGGCGACCAGCACCGAGATGCGGCGCGAAAAACGAAAGACGAGATTCATGTCGTGTTCGATGAACAGCACGCTGATGTCCTGCGGCAGCTCCGCGATGACTTCGAAGAGTTCGCCGCTCTCGTCCTCGGGCACGCCGGCGGCGGGCTCGTCGAGCAGCAGGATGCGGGGCCTGGCTGCCATCGCCAGCGCGATTTCGAGCAGCCGCTGCTTGCCGTAGGCCAGCTCGGCCACCGGCACCTCGGCCAGCGCGTCGAGCTTGAGGCGCCCGAGCAGCGCATGCGCCTCGTCGAACACGGCCTTGTTGCGCCTGAGCGGACGCCACCAGACGGCACCCAGGCCTTCGCGCTCGCTGATCGCGAGCACCACGGACAGCAGCGGCGTCAGGCTGGGAAACAGCGTGTTGATCTGGAAGGTGCGCGCCAGGCCCAGTCGGGCCCGCCTGTCGGCGCTGAGCGAGGTGAGCTCGCGCTCGCCCATGTGGATCGTTCCGTGGGTCGGCTTGAAGACGCCCGTCAGCAGGTTGATCAGCGTGGTCTTGCCGGCGCCGTTCGGCCCGATCAGGGCCTGCCGCGCACCGGGTTCCAGCGTCAGGTTGACGTCGTCGACCGCGCGGAAGGCGCCGAAGGAGATCCCGAGCCCGCGGGTCCGCAGAGCGGCGCTCATAGGGAGACCTCCGTGCTGCGCACTGCGGTGCGAGCTTGCTTGGGGCGGCCCGGCGCTGCGCTCATGTCGGCCTCCCGGTCTTCACCAGGCGTGACAGCGCGCCCATGATCCCGCCACGGCCCAGCATGACGGCGGCGATCAGGAAGATGCCGAGCCAGAACATCCAGTACTCGGGATTGAGATCGGCGAACCCGTCGTGCACCAGCATGTAGACGATCGCGCCGATCATCCCGCCGTAGAGCCGGCCGGTGCCGCCGAGCACCAGGATGATCAGCACTTCGGCCGAGCGGTTGAAGCCGATCGACTCGATGCCGACGAACTGCGTGGTCTGGGCCAGCAGCGCGCCGGCGATGCCGGCCACGCCGGCCGACAGCGCGTAGGCCAGGCGCAGGCGTGCCTCGACCGGCGAGCCGATCGCGAGCATGCGCTTGCGGTTGTCGTGGATGCCGCGCAGCGTGAGGCCGAAGGGCGAACGCAGCACCCGCCGGACGCCGAGGAACACCAGCAGCACCACGCCGTAGGCATAGGCGAAGGCGGTCTTGCCGAACAGGTCGAACTCGAACAGCCCGAGCACCGGCGAGATCGCGACGCCCTGCAGGCCGTCGGTGCCGCCGGTGATGGGCGCCAGCCGGTTGACCCCTTCGGCCAGCAGCACGCAGACGCCGATGGTGATCATCAGCCGCGTGAGGTCGGCCCCGCGCACGATCAGGTAGCTCAGCAGATAGCCCAGCGCGGCGCACACCACGAGCGCGAACAAGAGGCCGCTGAAGGGTTCGCTCCAGCCATGCTTTGCCAGCAGCCCGGCGGCATAGGCGCCGGCGCCGAAGAAGGCCGCATGGCCCACCGTGAGGATGCCCGCATAGCCGAGCGCCATGTCCAGCGAGACCGCGAACAGCCCGAAGATCATGATCTGGCTCATCAGCGTGAGCTTGTCCGGCAGCAGGAAGAAGCTGGCGCCCAGCGCAAGCCAGAAGGCGACTTCGACCGCGCGCAGGCGAGCCGGCGAAACGACGATGGCTTTCATTGGGCAAGCTCCGTGCTCCGCACTCCGGTGCGAGCCCCCTTCGGAGCGGCCGTGCGGGGTCTCATGCGAGCCCCTTGCGCGGGATGATGCCGTTGGGGCGCATCAGCAGCATGATGATCATGACGACATAGATGAGAAACGCGCCGGCTTGCGGCAGGTAGTACTTGCCCGCGACGTCGACGATGCCGACCAGCAGCGCGGCCACGAAGGGGCCGGTGATGGTGCCGGCGCCGCCGACGCAGACGACGATCAGGAAGTACACGAGGTACTTGAGCGGGAAGGAGGGCTCGAGGCCGAGCATGCCGAGGCTCAAGGCGCCGCCCAGGCCGGCCAGGCCGCAGCCCAGCGAGAAGGTCAGGAAGAACAGCCGCTGAACGTGGATGCCGGTGCCGCCGGCGACGCGCTGGTTGTCCACCGCGGCCCGCACCATCGCCCCGTAGCGCGTCTTGCCGAGCACCCCCAGCAGGCCGGCGAGCACCGTCACGCCGCAGAGGATCAGGAACAGGCGATAGCGTCCCACCTCCAGCCCCAGCAGCGACACCCGGCCGTCCAGCACCGGCGGCAGCTTGAAGGCCTGCATCGTCGGGCCGAAGACGTAGGTGAAGGCGGCGACCGAGACGAACACGATGCCGATCGACAGCAGCACCTGGTCGAGCGGATGCGCACGATAGAGCCGCCGGTAGAAGCAGAACTCGAGCACCGCGCCGACCCCTGCCGCGGCGACGAAAGCCGCCACCAGCGACGGGAAGAAGCCGACGCCGAAGTGGTTCATCAGAACGCTCGCGGCGTAGCCGCCGACCATCGCGAACGTGCCGTGCGCGAGGTTGACGAAGTTCATGAGGCCCATCGTGATGGACAAGCCCACCCCGATGAGGAACAGGAGCATGCCGTAGGCCACTCCGTCGAAGATCACGATTCCCATGGATTTCCCGTTGCCGCTGGCGCGCCGCCCCCGCGGTCTACTGGCTTTCCTTGGCCGGGTCCTTGACGCGCTCGAACTTGTCGAATTCGACGTTCACGAGCTCGCCGCCCTTGTTGCGTTCGGTCTTGCGGATGTAGACCGTCTGCACGATGTCGCGCGTGGCGGGGTCGATCGCGATCGGGCCGCGCGGGCTCTCGAAGCCGAGGCCCTTGAGTGCTTCCATGACCTTGTCGCCCGAGACCTCGCCCTTGGTCTTGGCGAGCGCGAGGTCGATGGCGGCCATCGTGTCGTAGGCGGTGACCGCGAAGTAGCTCGGGCGCAGTTTGGTGCCGAACTCGGCCGCGAAGTCCTTGACGAACTTCTGGTTCTTCGGCGACGGATGCGCGTACGAATAGTGATGGCTCGTGACCAGGCCCAGCGCCACGTCGCCGGTGGCGTCGAGGTAGCTGTCGTCGGTCGCTTCGCCGGTGGCGTAGAGCTTGATGCCGGCTTCTTCCATGCCGCGCTCCTTCCAGACCTTGAGGAAAGCCGGCGGCATCACGCCCGAGGGGAAGAAGAAGAACACCGCCTGCGGCTTGGCGTCCTTGATGCGCTGCACGTAGGCCGAGAAGTCGGGGTTGTTCATCGGCGTGCGGACTTCGCCGACCACCTTGCCGCCTTCGGCCGCGAAGACCTTCTTGAACGCGGTCTCGGCGTCGACGCCCGAGGCGTAGTCGGCGACCACGGTGTAGGCCTCCTTCACGCCCTGCTTGACCATCCAGCGCGCCATCGGGTCGGTGACCTGCTGCACGGTGAACGACAGCCGCGCCACGTAGGGCGAGCTGGTCGTGATGGCGGAGGACGCCGCATTCATCACGAGGGTCGGGATCTTGGCCTGCGTCGCGATGGCCGCGACGGCGTAGGCGTTGGGGCTGAAGTCGAGGCCGGTGAGGATGCTCACCTTGTCGCGCACCACCAGCTCCTGCGCGATGCGCTTGGCGGCGTCGGGCGCCGGGCCCGCGGTGTCCTTCTTGATGACTTCGACCGGGCGGCCGGCGATCTTGCCGCCGTGCTCCTTGAGATACAGCGCGACGCCGGCATCGAACTGGCGGCCGTAGTCGGCGTACGGGCCGGAGTAGGTCGCGATCAGGCCGATGCGCAGCGGCTCGCTTGCGGCTTGCGCGCCGGACATGGCACCGAAGGCGCCGAGGCAGGCCAGGGTCAGCGTGGCAAGCACATTTCTCTTGTTCATCATCATCGTGGAAACTCCGTTCAGTGAAACCGGCGAACCGGCAGGCAAGGGGTGATCAGGGAATGAGGTCGGGGCCGGCGCGGCCCCCGGATCTCACGCGGCCAGGGCCTCCGGCGTCTTCGGGGCCAGCGTCTTGAGGTCGAAGGATTCGTCGGCGAGCTGGTCGGCGCTGGCGCAGGCACGGGCGCCGATCAGCTTGCGGCTCTGCATGTGCTCGGCCGGCTTGTTCACGGAATGCGCGGCGACGAGGGTACCGTGGCGCAGGTAGAACACGCTGAAGCGGTCGCTGGCCATGTCGCCGCGCAGCACCACCTCGTCGCCCGGCGCGGCCAGGCCGGTCATCTGGAACTTGAGGTCGAACTGGTCGCTCCAGAACCAGGGCACCGCGGTGCAGGGCTGCTCGTGCCCGACGACCAGCGAGGCCAGCGCGCGGGCGCCGTCGTTGGCCGACTGGATCGATTCGAGCCGCATGCGCGCCGGTGCGCCGGGTGCCGGCGGCAGCGCCATGCTGGCGACGTCGCCCGCGGCCAGCACGCGCGGCGCCGAGCTGCGGCCCAGCATGTCGACAACGATGCCGTTGTCGACCGCGATGCCGGCCTGCTGCGCCAGCTCGGCATTGGGGAGCACGCCGATGCCGAGCACCACCAGGTCGCAATCGATGCGCTGGCCGTCGTCGAGCTCGACCGCGGCCACGCGGCCCTGTTCGCCGTGCAGCGCACGCACGCCGCGGCCGGTCAGCAGTTCGACGCCGCGCCGCCGGTGCGCGTTCTCGACGAAGGCGGACATCGCGGGCGGGAAGGCGCGCGTCAGCAGATGCGGCTGGGCCTCGACCACCGTCACCGCGACGCCGCGCGAACGCAGCGCGGAAGCCACTTCGAGGCCGATGAAGCCGCCGCCGATCACGCAGGCGCGCTGGGTGCGATCCGCGGCATGGGCGACGCGCAGCGCATCGTCGAGGGTGCGCAGGTCGAGCACGCCGTCGAGTTTCGAACCCGGCAGCGTGAACGGCCGGCAACGCGCGCCGGTGGTCAGTGCGAGCCAACCGTAGACGAGCACGGCGCCGTCGGCCAGCCGCACGGTGCGCGCACCGGCATCCAGCGCCGCGGCACGGCGGCCGAGAAGCAGCTCGATGCGGTTCTGCTGGAAGAAATCGGGCCCGCGCAGCAGCAGCTTGTCGACGGTCGTCTTGCCGGTCAGCAGGCCCTTGGACAAGGGCGGACGCTGGTAGGGTGCGTGGACCTCGTCGCCGACGATGACGATGCGCTCCTCGAAGCCGAGCTCGCGCGCGCTGGCGGCCAGCTGCACGCCCGCGTACGACGCGCCGACGATCACCAGGGGGTGGGCGGCGGGCATCAGCTCTGGGTCTCGGGCACGCGCACCGTGAGGCCGTCGAGCTCGGCGGTCATCGTGAGCTGGCAGCTCAGGCGGCTGTTCGGCAGGCGCTCGGAGGCGACGCCGTCGAGCAGTTCGCTTTCCATCTCGTCGGCCGGCGGCAGGCGATCGACGAAGGCCTCGTCGACGTAGACGTGGCAGGTCGCGCACGAGCACGAGCCGCCGCATTCGGCATCGATGCCCCGGATGTTGCCGCGGATGGCGTTCTCCATGACGCTGGAGCCGGTCTTGGCGTCGACGCTGCGGCGGCTGTCGTCTTTCAGGATGTAGTGGATCGTGGGCATGGCGGGCGGGATCAGAACATATCGAAGTACTCGCGGTGTTCCCACTCGCTGACTTCGAGGTTGAAGCGGGCGATCTCCGCTTCCTTGATGTGGCAGAGATAGTCGACGAAGGTCTTGCCCAACTGCGCGTTGAGCATCTCGTCGTTGCGCAGGCATTTCAGCGCATCGCCGAGCGAACGCGGCAGGTGCTCCGCCGGCGTCTCGTAGGGCGCGTCGGCCGATGGGCCCGGGTTCGTCTTGTTGCGCATGCCGTCGAGCCCCGAGAACAGCTGCGACGCCAGGTAGAGGTACGGATTGGCGGTCGGCTCGCCCACCCGGTTCTCGATCCGCGTCGCATTCTGCCCGACGCCGCCCAGCACGCGCAGCATCGCGCCGCGGTTGTCGCGGGCCCAGATGGCGCGGTCGGGTGCCAGCGAGAAGGGGCGGTAGCGCCGATAGCCGTTGATCGTCGGGCTGGCCAGCGCGGCCGAGCCGCAGGCGTGCTCCTTGAGCCCGCCGAGGTAGTGCAGGCCGATCTCGCTCAGGTCCTGGCCGGGCTCGGCCGGCATGAAGGCGTTCACGCCGTCGCTCTTGCGGCGCAGCGACTGGTGCAGGTGCCAGCCGCTGGACATGACGTTCGGGATGCGCGGCCGGCACATGAAGGTCGCGTGGTAGCCGGCGCGCTGGCAGATCTGCTTGATGGCGCTGCGCAGCAGCACCATGGTGTCGGCCGGCAGCACGCCGGCCGTCGGGCCGAAGGTCAGCTCGAACTGGCTCGGGCCGAACTCGATCTCGAGCGAGCGCAGCGGCAGGCCGAGGGCGACCAGCTGCGAACGCAGCAGCTCCATCACGGCGTCGACGCGGTCGTAGCGCAGCTCGGTCAGGTACTGGTGGCCATGCGACAGCAGCGACACGCGCGGCGGCTCGCCGGGCTGGCCCGAATCGGCCAGGCCCATGCGCGGGTCCTCGAGCTTGAAGACATGGAACTCGACCTCGAGGCCGGCGATGAAGTCCAGCCCCATCTCGCCGAGCTGCTTCACCGCGCGCTGCAGGATCTGGCGCGTCGCATACGGGCAGGGCTTGCCGTCGGCCATGTAGGCGTCGCACAGGACCCAGCCCGAGCGCGGCGCCCACGGCAGCAGCTTGAAGGTCGAGGGATCGGCCACGATCGTGAAATCGGCGCCGCCCTGGAAGCCCTCGATGGCGAAGCCGCCGCCGGCCGCGAACACCGGGAACACGGTCTTGTGCGAGGTGTCCTTGGCCAGCAGCGTGGAGGTCAGGTTGACGCCGTCCCACAGCGCGGCGCGGGCCTCGCTGGCGACCAGGGTCTTGCCGCGCAGCAGGCCGTGCTGGTCGGGCCAGGCGAAGCGCACCACGTCGACTTCGCCGGCATCGATGCGGCGCACCAGTTCCTGGGCCTGCTTCAGCTGGTCGTCGGACCAGAGGCCGTGGCAGTCTACGAAAGAGCTCATGGCGTTGCGTGCTCAGGCGGCGGCCAGGCGGGCCGAGGCCCAGTCCGACTTGAGGCGGCGTTCGCGGTCGGCGCTTTGCCAGTAGCCGTCGGTGTTGCCGGCTTCGCCGATGCCGTCGATCGACGGCGGTCCGGTGAGCGCGCTGGCCTGCGCGGCGTCGATCAGCATCGGCGCGCCTTCGCCGGCCTGCGTGCTCTCGATGGCTTTCACCAGCATGCGGCGGTAGGTGATGATCCCCTTGTCGGTGCTTCCCAGGTGCTCGCGCGTGCGATCCTGGATCGGGCCCTGCGACTCGACGGCCCATTGGTCGTGCACGTTGATGTCGTCGCCCATGCCGGTGTAGGTCTGGCTCAGCTGCTCGTCGATGCTGTAGCCGTAGTTGTTGCGCTTGTTCTTGCGCGAAGTGTAGTGGGGCAGCTCGTAGAGCTCGAGCCGCTGGTCGCGCATCTGCTGCTTGTCGACCGGGCCGGTGAAGCTGGTGAAGATCGCATACCAGTAGCAGTGCGTGTCGTCGACCGGCACGTGCCACTGCGAGATGGTCATCTCGGCGCTCATCGGGATCACGAAGGCCTGCGGGAACACCACGTTGGTCACGCGCACGTGGGTCTGCGTTTCCGAGAGCTTGCGCAGCGCGGTCAGGCGCATGCCGTAGTCGGTCGGGTCGACGCTGATGTCCGGGCGGTCGTACTCGCGCAGCACCTTGGTGATCGGCATGTCGGAGTCGGCCGAGGCGCCGCGGAACTGCTTGCCGTAGCTTTCCGACGTGTCCGCGTCCTCGAAGAAGCGATGCAGGTAGGAGGCGTGCGCCGGGTCGATGCCGACCTCGAGCGCCTGCAGCCAGTTGCACTCGAACAGGCCCTTGAAGGCGAAGGTGTGCGAGTCGGGCGCCACGAAGCAGTCGAACTCGGGAAACGCCGGCGGCTCGCCTTCGCCGATGTAGGCGAACACGGTGCCGGCGCGCTCGACGACCGGGTAGGCGGCCTGCTTGATGCGGCTGCACAGCTTGCTGCCTGTGGGTTCGGCGGGGGTTTCGAGGCAGTTGCCCTTGGCGTCGAACAGCCAGCCGTGGAAGGGGCAGCGCAGGCCGCCGTCCTCGAGGCGGCCGAAAGCCAGGTCGGCGCCGCGGTGCGGGCAGTCGCGGTCGAGCATGCCCAGCTGGCCCTTCTCGTCGCGAAACAGCACGAAGTGCTGGCCCATCAGCTGAACCGCCTTGACCGGGCGCGGGCCGGCCAGTTCGTCGGCGAGGGCCACCGGCTGCCAGTACCGGCGCAGCAGCGTGCCGGCGGGGGTGCCMCGGCCGACCCGGGTCATCAAATCGTTCTGTTCAGCGCTGATCATGGGTGCTCCATCGAAGGGTGACTGTGGGAAAACAGGACTGCATGCAATTGCATACATTGTCGAAGCTGTTTCTGTTCCAGGTCAATATCTTTCATTTCGCGTGATCGCCTCAAGGCCTAAATTGAGGGTTAACACTGATTATTCGATGCATCTTTGAGGTGCATCAGGCCATCTTGGATGCACCATTCGTTTGGTGTATGCAACAAATGGACCAATGGCCGCTGAATGTGTGCAGTGACTTTCATTCTCCTTAGAATCTAGCCATTCCTTCGCTTCGCCGACCCAGATGGACTCCCAACAATCCCGCGTGCTGGTTCAACTCCGCGACCTGATCCTCAAGGGCGAATTCGTGCCTGGCGAGCGGTTGGCCGAGATTCCGCTGGCGGAAAAGCTCGGCGCTTCGCGCACGCCGGTGCGGCTGGCGTTGACCAGCCTGGAGCATGAGGGCCTGATCGAGCAGTCGCCGAGCGGCGGCTACCAGATGCGTCGCTTCACCTCGCAGGAGATTGCCGACGCGATCCGCGTGCGCGGCGTGATCGAGGGCTTTGCGGCCCGTTTGCTGGCCGAGGAAGGCGCTTCGCGCCAGCTGCTGCGCGAGCTGCACGAATGCCTCGACGACGGCGACAAGGCGGTCAACAAGCCCGAGATGGGCCTCGACGACTACGCGGCCTATGTCGAGATGAACGACCGCTTCCACCGGCTGATCATGCAGGGCTGCGGCAACCTCGCGCTGCAGCGCGTGATGGACATGCTCGACGGCCAGCCCTTCGMCTCGCCGAGCGCGATGCTGCCGATGCAGTCCTCGATGGAAGAGGAAGGGCACCAGTGGATGAAGCAGGCCCACCGCACGCACCATGCGATGGTCCAGGCCATCGAGCGCGGCCAGGGCTCGCGCGCGCAGGCGCTGGGCGAGGAGCACGTCGAGATCGCGCGCATGAACCTCGAGTACGCGCTCGAGCGGCCGGAACTCGCGGCCGAGCTGATGCCGGGGATGCGGCTGGTGGCGGGGAAGACGCGCGGATAGGGCTGGCCTCAAGTCAGGCCTGCGCCTGGGCCGCAACCGGCAGCCCGGCGCGCTCTCGCATCATCGCCACGAAGGCCTCGGCCGCCGGCGACAGCGCCATGCCGCGCCGCTGGTAGATGAAGAAATGGCGCCGGATCTCCGGTCCGCGCAGCGCGATGAAGCGGACATCGAAGTTGCCCGCGAACAGCCGCGCATAGTCGGGCACGGCCGCCAGTCCGGTGCCGACGCCGACCAGCGCCAGCGCGGTCGTGAGATAGCCGACCTCGGCGGCGGTCTGCATCGAGAGCGAGGTGTCGTGCGTCTGCAGGGTGCGCTCCAGGTGCCGGTTGAACTCGCTCGAGTCGATMACCCAGCGCTCGTCCGATGTCGGGATGGGCGGCGCCTGGCCGAGGGACGCACGGCGCTGGACGGCCTGGCCTTCCAGACCCGGCCGCTCTACACCGGGAACCCGTGGTTCCTCGCGCCCTCGGTGCGCTACTACCGCTGGCGCGACCGGCAATCCTTCTGAGCACCCGGGCCGCCATCGGCGGCGGATCCGCAGCGCCGAGGCGACCTCCGCCAGCTGCGATGCGAAATGCAATGCATGGACAATAGGCGACTCATCCAGCCCCTTGGCGCGAAATCCAGCCTCTGCCTCCAGGAAACCTGCCTCCATGTCCCAGTCTACCGACCTCGAGTCGATGTTCGACCTGTCGCCCGTCTCCCTCTGGCTCGAGGACTACAGCGGACTCAAGGACCTGTTCGACGAATGGCGAGCCGCCGGCGTCACCGACCTGGCCGCGCACCTCGCCGAGGATCCGGCCCGTGTCCGCGACTGCATGGCGCGCTTCAAGGTCCTGCGCGTCAACCAGCACACGCTGGCCCTGTTCGGCGCACCGAGCCAGGAAGCCCTGTTGGCCTCGCTGGACCAGGTCTTCCGCGACGACATGGCCGACAGCGTCCTGCATGAGCTCCAACAGCTCTGGCAGGGGGCCCTGAGCGCGGAGAACCAGACCGTCAACTACACGCTCGACGGCCGCCGGCTCGACGTCCAGGTGCGCCTGCGGATCCTTCCGGGCCACGAAGCGCGCTGGGACCGCGTGCTGGTGTCGCTGGAAGACATCACGGCCCGCGTCGCCGCCTATCGCGAGCGTACGGACGCCGAGCGCTATGCGCGCGACCTCTTCGGCCACTCGCCGGTCTCGCTGTGGGTCGAGGATTTCAGCGCCGTCAAGAAGTTGCTCGACGAGATCCGGCAGCGCGGCATCACCGATTTCACGACCTTCATCAAGGTGCATCCTGAATTCGTCACCCGCTGCATGCAGGAGATCCGGGTGATCGACGTCAACCGCGAGACGCTGCGGATGTTCGGCGCCGCCGACACGCCCGACCTGCTGCGCAACATCGGCAAGGTGTTTCGCGGCGAGATGCAGGATTCCTTCGCCGAGCAGTTGCGGGACCTCTGGGACAACAAGACCTCGCAGCAGCGCGAGGTCGTCAACTACTCGCTGAGCGGCGACCTGATCAACATCCACATGCAGTTCACCGTGCTGCAGCACCACCTGCAGACCTGGGACCTGGTGCTGGTGTCGCTGGTCGACATCACGGCGCGCAAGAAGGCCGAGGCCTACCTCGAGTACCTCGGAAAGCACGACGTGCTGACGCAGCTGTGCAACCGCGCCTTCTATACCGAAGAGCTGCACCGGCTGTCGCGCAAGGGCCCCTGGCCGGTGTCCGTCATCGCGATCGACCTCAACGGACTCAAGCGCACCAACGACGAGGACGGCCACGCCGCCGGCGATGCCTTGCTGCGCCGCGTCGGCGAAGTGCTCTCCAAGGCCGTGGACGCGCCCGGCTGGCCGGCGCGCGTCGGCGGCGACGAGTTCGCGGTGCTGCTGCCCACGACCGACGAGCGCGGCGCCGCGGCCATGCGGGAGCGCATCCTGTCGCTGCTCGACCTCAACAACCAGTTCCATGCGGGGCAGAGCGGGCGTGCCGTCAGCCTGGCGATCGGCGTGGCGACCTGCGCTTCCGGGGACCAGCTGGAAGCGGCATTGCTGAGGGCCGACCGCGCCATGTACGAGGACAAGTCGCGGTACTACGCGAGCAGTACCGCGTAGGACACCGTGCCGCGCGCAGCCGTTGCGCGGGGGCAGGGGTCGTGGCACGCATCCTGCGAGAAGCGGTGGCATGCTCTCTTTCGTGATCGATACCTTTCCGCAACGGCTGTACAGGTGGGGCTCGGGCCAGGCCCAGGCGCTGCGGGTGCTGCTGACCCTCGGCAGCCTGATGGCGGCGTGCGGCGCCATGGGGCGGATGGAGGCCGTGACCCCGCTGTTCCTCGGCGCGATCGCGAGCGCGCTGGCCGAGACCGACGACAGCGGGCGGGGGCGCTATCGCACCCAGATGGTCACGCTGGCCTGCTTCGCGGGGGCCGCATTCGCGGTGTCGGCCTTGATCGACATGCCCATCCCGTTCATCGCCGGCCTCGCGCTGGCCGCGTTCTGGCTGACGATGCTCGGGGCGGTCGAGGCGCGCTACAAGGCGATCGGCTACGCGACGCTGATCCTCGCGATGTACGCCACGCTCGGCATCGGCAACCACCCGCTCGCGGGTCCAGTCGAACGCCGCCTGGAGCTGCTGCTGCTGCTCGCCGGCGCCGCCTGGTACGGCGTTTTCTCGGTGGCCTGGTGCGTGGCCTTTCCGGCCCAGCCGGTGCAGGCGCGCCTGGCCCGGCTGTATGCGGTGCTGGGCCACTATGTGCGTTTCAAGGCCTCGCTGTTCGAGCCGCTGCGCGGCATCGACATCGAGCGCAAGCGGCTGTCGCTGTCGCAGCTCAATGCGGAAGTGGTGGCCGAACTCAATGCCGCCAAGGAGAGCATCTTCAGGCGCATCGGTGCCCGCGCGCCCACCGGGCGGATCGCGCGCTACCGCGGCCTCTACCTGATCGCGCAGGACGTGCACGAGCGCGCGAGCTCGTCCCATGACGACTACAACGCGTTGGCGGACGCCTTCTTCCACAGCGACCTGCTCTACCGTTGCCAGCGCGTGCTGCGCCTGCAGGGCGAGGCCTGCGAACGGCTCGGGCTGTCGATCGAGCGGCGCGAGCCCTTCGCCGCCGACAGTGCGACGGTGCAGGCGCTGGCCGACCTGCGCAGCGCGATCGCGCACGAGCGCTCGCATGCCGCAGAGCCGGTGCGACAGGCGCTGCTGGCGTCGGTCGAGGCGCTCGCGCGCAACCTGGAGCAGCTCGACGGCCAGCTGGCCGGCGCCACCCAGCCCTCGGCGCGGGCCGGACGCACGGACATGGGCCTGTTCGATCGCTCGCCGCGCTCCTGGCGCGATGCGCTCGAGCGGGTCCGGCGCCAGCTCACGCCGCGATCGCCGTTGTTCCGCCACGCGCTGCGACTGGCGCTCGCGCTGGTGGCCGGCTATGGCTTGATGCGCGTGATCCATCCCGCGCAGGGCTACTGGATTCTGCTGACCACGCTCTTCGTCTGCCAGCAGACATGGGGCGATACCGTGTCGCGCATGGGCCAGCGCATGGCGGGCACCGCGGTCGGCGTGGTGATCGGCTGGGCGTTGCTCGACCTGTTTCCCCAGCACCTGGTCGAGGCGCTGCTGGCCGTGGTGGCCGGCGTGCTCTTCTTCGCGACGCGCAGCACGCGCTACCTGCTGGCCACGGCCAGCATGACGGTGCTGGTGCTGATGTGCTTCAACCAGGTGGGCGACGGCGGCGTGCTGATCGTGCCGCGGCTGGTCGATACCGCGATCGGCAGCCTGATCGCCGGGCTGGCCATGGTGCTGGTGCTGCCGCACTGGCAGGCGCGGCGCTTCAACGAACTGGCGGCTGCGGCGATGCGCAACCAGGCGCTCTATCTGCGCGGGATCGCCCAGCAGTACCACGCCGGCGCGCGGGACGACCTGGCCTACCGGCTGGCCCGGCGCAACGCCCACAACGCCGACGCGGCGCTGGCGGTCGCCGTCTCCGAGATGTTCCGCGAGCCCGCACTGGTGCGGCCGCGGGCCGGCGTCGCGCTGCGCTTCCTGATCCAGTCGCACACCCTGCTGAGCTATCTTTCGGCGCTGGGTGCGCACCGCGTGGCCTTGCGCAGCGCCGCGCACGCGGCCGCGCTGCACGCGGCGGCGGCCGGAGCGGCGGAGGCCCTGGAGGCACTGGCGGCGAACATCGAGCAGGCCTCGGCGGAGGCACTCGAGGCGATGACGGGCCGGGTGTCGGAGGTCCAGCGGCTGGCCGGCCTGGCCGGGCCGGACGGCGAGGGCGACCCGGCCACGCAGCTGGTGGGCACCGAACTCAGCCTGATCGGGCAGCAGATCGAGGCACTGCGCGGCTACGCGCTGCGCTGGCTGCGGCCCGAGGCCGCCTGAACCCGGGCGCCTTGCTCAGTGCGTCGCCGGCGATCCGCGTGTCAGCTTCTTCGCCAGACTGTCGAGCGCCGCCGCGGCGTCGGGTGCAAACGCGATCGATCGCGCGAGCATGAGATTCAGCGCTTGCCCGAGCCCTTCGACCGTCGTCCCGCTGGCCAGCTCGGTGACCACGCCGGCAGCGTCGCGCCGGCACGGAATCGCGGCCTGCACGCGGTCCGCATAGCTTCCCCGCGGAACGCCGTATCCGACCACCGGCTTGCCGAGCGCAACGGCGTATCCGACCTCGAACACCGTGCCGGAGTCGGGCTCCTGGCCGCGGAAATTCATCAGGTTGGCGATGACGCCGTCGGCCTCGCGGATCAGCGCGGCGTTGCCTTCGTAGATGGCCTGTGCCCGCTCGTCGTCGTTCGCCGCCGGCGGCAGGGCCAGCGGGGCGTCGGTCGGCGCGACACCGGCCAGGCCCAGGCGATCGCAGTGCGCCTTCAGCGCAGCGAAGATGCTTTCGCGCCCCGGAAAGAAGACATCGGGGCCGGCCAGGTAGATGCGTGGGCGCTTTGGACTCATGCCGCCGATGGTATCGGCCCGGGCGTGCGGGCCGCCCGCGATTCCCGCCCGCCGCTACGGAAGCGTCGCGCGGTCGCCCGGCTTGCCCGCCTCCGCGTGGGCCAGGATGTTGGCCCGGAGCTCGTTGTAGCGCGCCACGAAGTTGACCAGCACGCTGGCGGTCCAGKCGAAGGCGAAGATGCCTGAGATGCCGATGATCGGGGGCACGATGCGCCAGGCGCGCGGCAGCGAGAACGGTTCGCCCAGCGCGGTGTAGCAGTTGGCCGCGAAGTAGGCCGCACTCGACCAGTCGCCCACGATGTCGCCGGACTTCAGCGCGGCCGACCAGACCACCACCTCGGCCAGGTGCAGCGCCAGCAGCATCATCACCGTAACCGTGAACAGCAGGTCGGCACGCCACAGCGAAGCGCGCAGGCGCAGCGCGTGGGTCTGTTTGAGATACGAACTCGTGATGATGCGGATCCAGAAGGCGTGGAACATGATCACGAAGACCAGCACGGCGCCGCCGAACATGATGTCGGGCAGGGGCAGCGCCTGGGTCAGGGCGTTCTCGACCAGGCTGGGCCGCAGACTCGACAGGTCCGAGGCGGCGGTTGATACGACGCCGGGCAGCGAGTCGGAATCGAATTTCGTGTCAGCCATGTGCCGGTCTTGGATGGAGGCGGGTCGGAGCGGCCCGCGCCATGGTAACGAATGAGCTCGCCAGCCACGATGCGGGTTTCACGGGTCTGGTACCGGGTCCAGCACGAATTAGGGTTAACCCTTATAATTGCCCCAGCCCTGTGCGAATCCGCGTTGGGGCTTCAGGAGAACCCCATGTCCACGATCCTCGCCAACGGTCTTTCCGTCGATGCTCCCGGCGCCTCGCCGGCGGCCCGCGCCCTGTCGCATGTCCTGTCCCTCGGCCTCCGGCTCCTGACCGGCTGGAAGGCGGCAGCCCCCGAAGCCCCGCCGTCGCGCAAGGCCGAAGCCGACGCGGTCCGTGAATGGGCCTGGACCTTCGCCCGCACCGACCGCAGCTTTGCCGACGACCTGTTCGCGGCCGCCGACCGGCACGAGCGGGCCGGGAGCTGACCCCCACGCTCCCCCACTG
>NZ_JBFUCJ010000008.1:0-96744 GCF_056405295.1 Variovorax sp. P1_H2
GGGCACTGCCGAAGGCAGCATCACCACGATCCAGGGTGACATTTCGACGATCAACACCAACGTTGCCGGCAACACGACGGCCATCACCAACCTGGACGGCCGTGTCACGACCGTCGAAGGCGACGTGACCAACCTGACCAACAACATGAACAGCGGTTCGGTGGGTCTGGTGAAGCAGGACGCGACGACCCATGCGATCACGGTGGCAGGCGACAAGGCAGGCACCTCGGTGGACTTCGCCGGTACCGAAGGCGCACGCACCCTGAGCGGCGTGAAGGATGGCACGCTGGCGGCGGGCAGCAAGGAAGCCGTGAACGGCGGTCAGTTGTTCACGACCAACGAGAACGTGGCGGCCAACACGGCCAACATCGCGACCAACACGACCAACATTGCCGGCAACACGACGGCCATCACCAACCTGGACGGCCGTGTCACGACCGTCGAAGGCGACGTGACGAACCTGACCAACAACATGAACAGCGGTTCGGTGGGTCTGGTGAAGCAGGACGCGACGACCAAGGCCATCACGGTGGCAGGCGACAAGGCAGGCACCTCGGTGGACTTCGCCGGTACCGCGGGCGCGCGCACCCTGAGCGGCGTGAAGGCCGGTACGGCCGACACCGACGCGGTGAACGTGTCGCAGCTGAAGTCGACCGGCTTGGTCGATGCAAATGGCAACACGCTCAATGCGGTGACGTACGACAGTGCGGCCAAGGACAGCATCACGCTGGGTGGCGCCGGTGCCACGGCCCCGGTCAAGCTGAAGAATGTCGCTGACGGTACCGACGAGACCGACGCCGTCAACGTACGCCAGCTCCAGTCGATTGGCCTGATCGATGGCAACGGGAAATCGCGGGAAGCCGTGACCTACGACGCCGACTCCAACCGCGGCGTGGTGACCTTCGGCGGCGGTGCGAACGGCACCTTGCTGACCAACGTGCGCGATGGCCAGATCGATACCGGCAGCCGTGATGCGGTGAACGGGGGCCAGATCGCTTCGCTGCGCGAAAGCCTGCAGAACCAGATCACCAACATCGATGGCCGCGTCACGAACGTCGAAGCCAACGGCGTCGGTGGTGGCAGCCCGTCTTACATCGACGGCAACGCCAAGGGTAGCAGCGACAACAAGGCCAATGCCGGAGACACGGCGGGTGTGGCGGTCGGCTACAACGCCACTGCAGCCGGCGACAACGCGTCAGCGTTGGGCCAGAACGCCACGGCCCTGGGCAGCTACGGCACGGCCGTCGGTAACGACAGCTACGCCGCGGGCGCCAATGGCACGGCCCTGGGTGGCAACGCCAAGGTGTTGGCCGACGGCAGCGTGGCGGTGGGTGCCAACACGGTGGTCTCGGCTGCCGCGACCAATGCGGTGGCCATGGGTGCCGATGCGCAGGTGAATGCGGCGTCCGGTACGGCCATCGGCCAGGGTGCTTCGGTGACTGCCGCGGCCACGGGTGCAGTGGCCCTGGGTCAGGGCTCGGTGGCTGACCGTGCCAATACGGTGTCGGTGGGCTCGGCAGGCAACGAGCGTGCGATCGCCAACGTGGCGGATGCCGTTATGGCCACCGATGCCGTCAACAAGCGTCAGCTCGACTCGGTCGCGGAGAGCGGCCAGGCCTACACCGACGCGCGTGTGAATCAGGTGCAGTCGGAAATCGCAAGCGTCAAGCGAGATTCCAACGCAGCGGCCGCGTCGGCCATGGCGGTGGCGACCTTGCCGCAGTCGATCATCCCGGGGCGTGGCATGGCTTCGGCCGCGCTGAGCAACATGGGCGGTGAGTCGGCCCTTGCTATCGGCGTGTCCAAGGTGGCAGAGAACAGCCGCTGGGTCACCAAGCTGTCCGGCACGGTCAACACGCGTGGCAATCTCGGCGTGAGCGCGGGCGTCGGATTCCACTGGTAAACCGAGCCCGGATCCGAGCAAGGAAGGGGCGTCACGCATTGCGCGTGACGCCCCTGCGTTCGTTTTTGCCGCCGCGTGCGATCGCGCCGGGCGGACCCGCCAGGATATTTTCGATCCAGTCGCGGTTGAAGCCGATCTCATGGTGCAAGGTCGGGGCGGTGCGGCACAGGTCGTGGACGGTGAATGGCTCCAGCCGTCTTGGCGTCCCGCGAGACGGCCTGCGCAAGCCGGTCCAAGGTCGTCTTGGAGAGGCGGCGATCGGCGTCGCAGCGCCACGACGGAGCTCCCGGTCGCCTCGGAACGACCTGCGGCCACTCCCACTTCTCAACTGATCAGATGCTGTGAAAATGGCGCCAGTCCATCCTCATCGACCACGAGCGCCCCATGAAACTTCCCTCCAGAGTCAAGATCGTCGACGTCGGCCCGCGCGACGGCCTCCAGAACGAGAAGCAACCTGTGTCGGCCGAGATCAAGATCGGCCTCGTGCACCGCCTGCAGGATGCCGGCCTGAAGGAGATCGAGGTCACCAGCTTCGTTTCGCCCAAGTGGGTGCCGCAGATGGCCGACAACGCCGAAGTCATGCACGGCATCCGGCGCAAGCCCGGCGTGCGCTATTCGGTGCTGACGCCCAACATGAAGGGCTTCGAGGCCGCGATTGCCGCGCCGCGCGAAGAATGGCCCGACGAGATCGTGGTCTTCGGCGCCGCCAGCGAGGCCTTCAGCCAGCGCAACATCAACTGCTCGATCGCCGAGAGCATCGAGCGTTTCCGGCCGGTGGTGGCGGCGGCACGCGAACACGGCATCTACGTGCGCGCCGCGATGTCGTGCGCCGTGGGCTGCCCCTACGAAGGCGAGATCGCGCCGTCGCGCGTCGACATGCTGGCCGGCCTCATGAAGGAGATCGGCGTGCAGCACGTCGGCGTGGCCGACACCATCGGCGTCGGCACGCCGCTGAAGGTGCAGCGAGCCATCGAGGCCACGCTCAAGCACTTCGGCATCGACGACATCTCGGGCCACTACCACGACACCTACGGCCAGGCGCTGGGCAACACGCTCGCCAGCCTGGAGATGGGCGTCTGGCAATACGACACTTCTTCGGCCGGCCTCGGCGGCTGCCCCTATGCCAAGGGAGCGACCGGCAATGTCGCGACCGAGGACGTGGTCTACATGCTGCACGGCATGGGCATCGAGACCGGCATCGACCTCGACCTGCTGATCGACGCCGGCGTCTACATCAGCGAGGCGCTCGGGCGCGAGCCGAATTCGCGCGCCTCGAAGGCGATCCGCACGAAGAGGTCCGCATGAGCGTCGCCGGGCCGCTCCCAAGACGCGAAAGCCCCCTCGGGGGGCAGCGCAGCACACGCAGTGGCAAGCGTGGGGGCCAGTGATGTGCGGTGCCGAACTGACTTCCCTGCCCGAGGGCGTGCAGCGCGTCGCCCGCCTGCTGCAGGACAGGGGCCATCCCCACGCGCCGCAGATGCTCGACGACGCCGCGCGCACCGCCCAGCAGGCGGCCGATGCGCTGGGTATCGAGGTGGCGCAGATCGCCAAGAGCATCGTCTTCCGGCGCAAGTCCGACGATGCGGCCGTGCTGGTCGTGACCTCGGGCGACAAGCGCGTGGACGAGAAGAAGGTCGAGGCCCTGGTCGGCAAGCTGGGTCGCGCCGATGCCGACTTCGTCAAGTCCCGCACCGGCTTCTCGATCGGCGGCGTCTCGCCCTTTGCGCACGCCACGGCACCGGTGATCCTGATCGACCGCGAGCTGTTTCGCTTCGAGGAGATCTGGGCAGCGGCCGGCCATCCGCATGCGGTCGTGCGCCTGCACCCGCAAGACCTCGAGGGCCTGACCGGCGCACCGGTCGCGGACGTGGTGTGAGCATCGCCGCCACGCTGTCGACCCTGCCGGAGCGCGCCGAGGCCGCACGCGCCATGGCCCGCGACCTGCCGTCGCCCTGCATCTCGATCTGCCGCATGGACCTGGCCACGGGCTTCTGCGAAGGCTGCCTGCGCACCCTCTCCGAGATCGCCGCCTGGAGCCGCATGGACGACGCCGGCAAGCGCAGCGTCTGGCGCGCCATCGAACTGCGCGCCGAAGCCGGCTTCGGCCCCGCGGCCGGAGACGCGCCATGAAACACATCACCTTCCATCTCGACTTCATCTCGCCCTACGCCTACCTGGCCTTCGAGCAGCTGCCGCAGACGCTCGAGGGCCTGAGCTACAGCGTGGCCTACCGGCCGGTGCTGCTCGGCGCGCTGCTGAAGCACCACGGCCAGCTCGGCCCGGCCGAAATCCCGGCCAAGCGCAGCTGGACCTATCGCCACGTGCTGTGGCTCGGCCAGGCGCACGGCATCCCGATCCGGATGCCCGCGACGCACCCCTACAACCCCCTGCCGCACCTGCGGCTGGCGCTGGCGACCAGCACCGATGGCGACATCAATCGCCATGTGGCCGAGACTGTCTTCCGCGATGTCTGGTGCACGGGCGGCGAGCCCGGCGACGCAGCGCGCCTGGCGACGCTCGCGGCATCGCTGCGGCAGCAGCGGGAAGCCGGCGGCGAGGCGGTCAAGGCGCAGCTCAAGGCCAACACCGACGACGCCATCGCGCGGGGCGTGTTCGGGGTCCCGGCCTTCGAGGTCGACGGTCGCCTGTTCTGGGGCTTCGACGGCCTGGCGATGCTGCGCGCGTACCTCGATGGCGAGCCCTGGTTCGACGGGCCGGACTGGGCCGGCGCCGACCAGCGGCCTTCGCTGCGCCGCAGCAATCCCTAGTTTCCTGCAATCTGAAACGTAAGCTGCGGGTTGCACCTTAAACCGTCAGCCGCCGTTCAGTTTCGCGACAGCCTCGGGTCAGTCGCCGCTCCAAGAATGCGTCACGTCCCACGCCGTGGGCGCAATTCAACAGGAGACGACATGGCAGCAGTACTAGATTCAGGGGGAGCGTCGCGCGTTCCCCGGCCCATGAGCCAGGAAGAGAAGAAGGTCATCTTCGCCTCGTCGCTGGGGACCGTGTTCGAGTGGTACGACTTCTATCTCTACGGTTCGCTCGCGCCCGTGATCGCGCGCCAGTTCTTCAGCGGCCTCGATGCCGGCGCGGCCTTCATCTTCGCGCTGCTGGCCTTCGCCGCCGGCTTTCTGGTGCGTCCCTTCGGCGCCATCGTGTTCGGCCGGCTTGGCGACATGATCGGCCGCAAGTACACCTTCCTGGTCACGATCCTGATCATGGGCCTGTCGACCTTCATCGTCGGCCTGCTGCCGAGCTACGCGACCATCGGTGTCGCGGCGCCCGTCATCCTGATCGCGCTGCGCATGCTGCAGGGCCTTGCGCTCGGCGGCGAGTACGGCGGGGCCGCCACCTACGTGGCCGAGCATTCGCCGCACGGCAAGCGCGGCGCCTACACCTCGTGGATCCAGACCACCGCCACGCTCGGCCTGTTCCTGAGCCTGCTGGTCATCCTCGGCGTGCGTGAGGGCGTGGGCGAGGCCGCCTTCGCCGAATGGGCCTGGCGTGTTCCCTTCCTGGTGTCGATCCTGCTGCTGGGGGTGTCGGTGTGGATCCGGCTCTCGCTGTCGGAGTCTCCCGCGTTCCAGAGGATGAAGGCCGAGGGCAAGACCTCGAAGGCCCCGCTGTCCGAATCCTTCGGCCAATGGAAGAACCTGAAGATCGTGATCCTGGCGCTGATCGGCCTGACCGCCGGCCAGGCCGTGGTCTGGTATTCGGGCCAGTTCTACGCCCTGTTCTTCCTGACGCAGCAGCTCAAGGTCGACGCGACCACCGCCAACCTGATGATCGCCGCCGCGCTGTTGCTCGGCACGCCCTTCTTCGTSATYTTCGGCASSCTGTCCGACAAGATCGGCCGCAAGCCGATCATCATGGCCGGCTGCCTGCTGGCCGTGGTGACCTACTTCCCGGTCTTCAAGATGCTGACCGAGAGCGCCAATCCGGACCTGGCCCGGGCCCAGGCCACGGCCGGCGTCGTCGTGACCGCCGATCCGCGCTCCTGCTCGTTCCAGGGCAACCCTGTGGCTCGCGAGATCGACTTCAGCAGCTCCTGCGACATCGCCAAGCGCTACCTGGTGCAGAACTCGGTGAGCTACGAGCGCGCCGACGGCCCACCGGGCTCGCCCGCCGTCGTCAAGATCGGCGAGCTGGCGATCACGGCGCCCCAGGGCAACGTGGTCAGCCACAAGTTCGACGAGGCCTCGACCAAGGAGATCGCGGCCTTCAAGAAGAGCGTCGCCGCGCAACTGAAGACCGCAGGCTATCCGACCAAGGCCGACCCGGCCAAGATCAACAAGGTCATGACGGTGGTGCTGCTGTTCTGGCTGGTGCTGCTGGTGACGATGGTCTACGGCCCGATCGCCGCCATGCTGGTCGAACTGTTCCCGACCCGCATCCGCTACACCTCGATGAGCCTGCCGTACCACATCGGCAACGGCTGGTTCGGCGGCCTGCTGCCGACCACCGCCTTCGCGATCGTGGCCAGCACCGGCAACATGTACAACGGCCTCTGGTACCCGATCGTCATCGCCGCGATGACGCTGGTGGTCGGCACCCTCTTCGTCCGCGAGACCAAGGACGTGGACATCTACGCGAACGACTGACCGTTCGCAGGCTCGAGGGCTTCGGCCCTCGGTTCAACAAAGAGGCTTCCCGCCCACCCGGCGCGAGGCCTTTTTCTTGAACGGCGCAGGAGACTCGATCCTGCGAAACAGCCCGGCCTGTTTCCGCATGTAAGCGGATCGTCCGCGCCGGAAGTCCCTGCGCCAGCGTGGACCATCCGGGGCTGAGCGCCCCGGCCCCGCCGGTGTTCCTAGAATGTCTGCCCCACCCCCCAAGGCATTCATGACACAGGGCTCCATCCGGATTCGCGGTGCACGTCAGCACAACCTCCAGAATCTCGACCTCGACATCCGCACCGGCGAGATGACGGTGGTCACCGGGCCGAGCGGCTCGGGCAAGTCGAGCCTGGTGTTCGACACCCTCTACGCTGAAGGCCAGCGGCGCTACGTCGAGACCTTCTCGGCCTACGCGCGTCAGTTCCTCGACCGCATGGACAAGCCGGCGGTCGACAAGGTCGAGGGCGTGCCGCCCGCGATCGCCATCGACCAGACCAATCCGGTGCGCTCCTCGCGCTCGACCGTCGGCACGATGACCGAGCTCAACGACCACCTGAAGCTGCTGTTCGCACGCGCGGCCCAGCTGTTCGACCGCGAGACCGCGCTGCCCGTGCGTCACGACTCGCCCGATTCGATCTACGCCGAATTGCTGGCGCGCGCGGCCGCGGCCGGCGATCCGCGCGTGGTGCTGACCTTTCCGGTCGAACTGCCGGCCAGCACCTCGACCGAGGAAGTCACGCAGTGGCTGTCCGCCAGCGGCTTCACGCGGGTGCAGGCCGAGCGCGAGGTGGCGACGCCGACCGGCCCGCGCAAGGTGCTCGACGTGGTGGCCGACCGCTTCCGCATGGCCAACGCCGAGCGCGTGCGCGTGGTCGAGGCGATCGAGGTGGCGCTCAAGCGCGGCAGCGGGCGGTTGACCGTCTATGCGGTGCCGGCGCAGGAGGGTGTCGAGCCAGAGGTGTGGAAGTTCTCCACCGGCCTGCATTGCCCCGAGAGCGACATCCGCTACGCCGATCCGATCCCCTCGATGTTCTCGTTCAACTCGGCGGTCGGCGCCTGCGAGACCTGCCGCGGCTTCGGCCGCGTGATCGGGGTCGATCTCGGCCTGGTGATACCGAACGAAAAGCTCACCTTGCGCGCCGGCGCGATCAAGACCATCCAGACGCCGGCCTGGAAGGAGGCGCAGGACGACCTCATGCGTCACGCCGAGGCGGCCGGCATCCCGCGCGACACGCCGTGGAACAAGCTCACGGCCGAGCAGCAGCACTGGGTGATCGAGGGCTCGCCGAACTGGAAGGGCAAGTGGAACCAGCAGTGGTACGGCGTGCGCCGCTTCTTCGCCTACCTCGAGAGCAAGGCCTACAAGATGCACTTCCGCGTGCTCTTGTCCAAGTACCGCAGCTACACGCCGTGCCCGGTCTGCGCCGGCGCGCGGCTCAAGCTCGAGAGCCTGCTGTGGCGCATCGGCAGCAAGGAAGACGCCGATGCCGTGCTCGCGCCGGCCAGGCGCTTCATGCCGGTCGGCGTGAAATGGTCGCGCGAACAGCTCGAGGCCCTGCCGGGCCTGTGCCTGCACGACCTCATGCTGCTGCCGATCGAGCGGCTGCGCCGTCTCTTCGACGGCATCGAGAGCCACGGCAACAGCAGCGGCGCGAGCGAAGGCGACGTGCAAGCGCTCAGGCTGCTGTTCGACGAGATCACGACCCGGCTGCGCTACCTGCACGACGTCGGCATCGGCTACCTCACGCTCGACCGCCAGAGCCGCACGCTGAGCGGCGGCGAGGTGCAGCGCATCAACCTCACGACCGCGCTCGGCACCTCGCTGGTCAACACGCTGTTCGTGCTCGACGAGCCCAGCATCGGCCTGCATCCGCGCGACATGAACCGCATCACCGAGGCCATGCTGCGGCTGCGCGATGCCGGCAACACGCTGGTGGTGGTCGAGCACGATCCGGCCGTGATGCTGGCCGCCGACCGCGTGATCGACATGGGCCCCGGCCCCGGCGTGCGCGGCGGGCAGATCGTGTTCGACGGCAGCACCGATGCATTGCGTGACGCCGACACGCTGACCGGCCAGTACCTGGGCGGGCGCAAGCAGATCGGCATGGGTTTCCGCCGCATGGTCAGCGACAACACGCCGCGCCTGATCCTCGAGGGCGTGCGCGAGCACAACCTGCAGGACATCACGGTCGAGTTGCCGCTGTCGCGCCTGGTCTGCATCACCGGCGTCAGCGGCTCGGGCAAGTCGACCCTGGTGCAAGACGTGCTGGCGCCGGCGCTGATGCGCCACTTCGGCAAGGCCACCGAGACGCCGGGCGCGCACGACCGCCTGCTCGGCGCCGATCACCTGAGCGACGTGGTCTTCGTCGACCAGTCGCCGATCGGCAAGACCGCGCGCTCCAATCCCGCGAGCTATGTCGGCGCCTGGGACGCGATCCGCGAGATCTTCGCCACCGCGGCGCTGTCGCGCCAGCGCGGCTACACGGCGTCGAAGTTCAGCTTCAACAGCGGCGACGGCCGCTGCCCGACCTGCGGCGGCTCGGGCTTCGAGCATGTCGAGATGCAGTTCCTGTCGGACGTGTATTTGCGCTGCCCCGACTGCGACGGCAAGCGCTACCGGCCCGAGATCCTCGAAGTGACGATCGAGCGTGCCGGGCGCAACCTGAACGTCGCCGACGTGCTCGACCTCACGGTGGCCGAGGCGGCTGCCGTGTTCGGCGCCGGGCCGCCCCAAGCCGAACAAGCCCCCACGGGGGGCAGCGACCCGCGCAGCGGCGGAGCGTGGGGGCCCAAGATCGCTGCAGACCGCGAGGTGCTGCGCGTGCTGCAGCCGATCGTCGACGTCGGCCTCGACTACGTGAAGCTGGGCCAGCCGGTGCCGACGCTCTCGGGCGGCGAGGCGCAGCGGCTCAAGCTCGCGGGCTTCCTGGCCGAGGCCGCCAAGAGCGGCAGCGCCAGCAAGCAGCCGCTGGCGCGCAAGGGCACGCTGTTCCTGTTCGACGAGCCCACCACCGGCTTGCACTTCGACGACATCGCGCGCCTGATGCGCGCGCTGCGCAAGCTGCTCGACGCCGGCCATTCGCTGGTCGTGATCGAGCACAATCTCGACGTCATCCGCGCCAGCGACTGGATCGTCGACCTCGGGCCCGAAGGCGGCGAGGGCGGCGGCCAGGTGGTCGCGGTCGGCACGCCCGAGCAGGTGCGCGAGAACCCGGTCTCCCTCACCGGCGCGGCGTTGGCCGACTACGAGCTGGCCATCGGACCCGGAGCCTACAAGGTGGCGGAACGGGCCGCGCGCTCCTATGCGGCGCGGGCGCAGCCGACGGCAGGGCGCGAGGCGATCCAGATCGTCAACGCGCGCGAGCACAACCTCAAGAACCTGTCGGTCGACATCCCGCGCGGCAAGTTCAGCGTGGTCACCGGCGTCAGCGGCTCGGGCAAGTCGACCCTGGCCTTCGACATCCTGTTCAACGAAGGGCAGCGGCGCTATCTCGAATCGCTCAATGCCTATGCGCGCAGCATCGTGCAGCCTGCGGGGCGGCCCGAGGTCGATGCGGTCTACGGCATTCCGCCGACCGTCGCGATCGAGCAGCGGCTGTCGCGCGGCGGCCGCAAGAGCACGGTCGGCACCACCACCGAGGTCTGGCACTTCCTGCGGCTGCTGTATGTCAAGCTCGGCATCCAGCACTGCATCCACGACGGCGCGGCGGTGCAGCCGCAGACGCCCGACAGCATCGCCGCGCAGCTGCTGAAGAACTTCAGGGGCCAGCACATCGGCCTGCTGGCGCCACTGGTGAGCAACCGCAAGGGCGTCTACACCGAGCTGGCCGACTGGGCCCGGCCGCGCGGCTTCACCCACCTGCGGGTCGACGGCGAATTCCTGCCGACCACGGGCTTCCCGCGCATCGACCGCTTCAAGGAGCACAGCATCGAGCTGCCGGTGGCCAGCCTCGACGTGCTGCCCGCGCAGGAGACCGAGCTGCGCCAGGCGCTGACGCGGGCGCTCGAGCATGGCAAGGGCGTGGTCCACGTGCTGAGCGATCTCACGGGCTTGCGCGCCGCGATGATGGCCGGCGCGCCGACGCTCGGCATCGGCCACGCGCATGTGTTCTCGACCCTGCGCGCCTGCCCGGTCTGCAGCACCAGCTACGCGGAGCTCGATCCGCGCCTGTTCTCCTACAACAGCAAGCACGGCTGGTGTCCCGATTGCGTCGGCACTGGCGTCAAGCTTACCAAGGAGCAGCGCAAGGTCTACGACGACTCGGTGATGGCCGACGACCAGAAGGGCCGCGAGCAGACCTTCGCCGAGCCCGAGGCGGAGGACGTGGGCGATGCCGTGTGCCCGACCTGCGAAGGCACGCGGCTCAATGCCACGGCGCGGGCCGTGCTGTTCGGCGAAGGCGGGGGCATCGGCATCACCGAGCTGGCGCGCATGAGCGTGACCGACATCCGTCTCTGGTTCGAGCGGGTGGCGCTCAGCGGCCGCCAGGCCGAGATCGCGCGCGACCTGGTGCCCGAGATCAAGAGCCGGCTCGAGTTCCTCGAGGAGGTCGGGCTCGGCTACCTCACGCTCGACCGTGGCGCGCCCACCTTGAGCGGCGGCGAGGCGCAGCGGATCCGGCTCGCGGCGCAGCTCGGCAGCAACCTGCAGGGCGTCTGCTACGTGCTCGACGAGCCGACCATCGGCCTGCATGCGCGCGACAACCAGATCCTGCTCGACGCCCTGCACAAGCTCGGCGACAAGGGCAACACGCTGGTGGTGGTCGAGCACGACGAGGACACGATCCGCCGCGCCGACCACATCATCGACATCGGCCCGAGCGCGGGCAAGCGCGGCGGCCGGCTGGTGGCCGAAGGCAGCGTCGCCGACATCGAGGGCGCGAGCGATTCGCAGACCGGCCGCTACCTGCGCGACGCGATCCGGCATCCGCTGCAGGCCAGGCGCAACGTGCCGGCGCCGGAGCCCGGCGCACCCGATTGGCTCAGCGTGCGCGGCGCCGACCTGCACAACCTCAAGGACGTGGCGGTGTCGCTGCCGCTGCACCGGCTGGTGGCGGTCACCGGTGTCAGCGGCTCGGGCAAGTCGACCCTGGCGCGCGACGTGCTGCTGGCCAACGTGTATGCGGTGGTGGTGCAGCGCATGACCAAGGCCGGCCGCGATGCCGATGCCGCGGGCAGGCATCCGAAGTGGGTGGGTTGCAGCGCGGTGGATGGCTACGAAACCATCGACCGGGTGCTCGAGGTCGACCAGACGCCGATCGGCAAGACGCCGCGCAGCTGCCCGGCGACCTACATCGGTTTCTGGGACACGATCCGCAAGCTCTTCGCCGACACGCTCGAAGCCAAGGCGCGCGGCTACGGCCCGGCGCGCTTCAGCTTCAACACCGGCGAGGGCCGCTGCCCGGGCTGCGACGGCGCCGGCGTGCGCACCATCGAGATGAGCTTCCTGCCGGATGTGAAGGTGCCGTGCGAGGTCTGCCACGGCGCGCGCTTCAATCCCGAGACGCTGGCCGTCAGCTGGCGCGGCAAGAGCATCGGCGACGTGCTGCAGATGGAAGTCGACGAGGCGGTCGAGTTCTTCGCCTCGATGCCCAATATCAGCCATCCGCTGCAGCTGCTGAAGGACGTCGGGCTCGGCTACCTGACGCTGGGCCAGCCCTCGCCGACGCTGTCGGGCGGCGAGGCGCAGCGCATCAAGCTGGTGACCGAGCTCAGCAAGGTGCGCGACGATGTCACGCGGCGCGGCAACAAGGCGCCGCACACGCTGTACGTGCTCGACGAGCCGACCGTCGGCCTGCACATGGCCGACGTCGAGAAGCTGATCCACGTGCTGCACCGGCTGGTCAACGGCGGCCACAGCGTGGTGGTGATCGAGCACGACCTCGACGTCATCGCCGAAGCCGACTGGCTGATCGACCTCGGGCCGGAAGGCGGCAATGGCGGTGGGCGCGTGGTGGCTGCGGCGCCGCCCGAAGAGGTGGTCAAGTTGGGCACTCATACGGGCGTGGCGCTTGGGCCGGTGCTGGCGCGTTCTCGGGAGCGGCATGAGGTGCTGACGTTGCCGGTGCGGGAGACAGGAGCGAAGCCCGAGCCGATGCGGCGCGAAGCCTGATCGCGCCGGCTCCTTGGTTCTCTCGCCGGGAGGGCGCCCGGCATGCGGTACGGGCCGAACGACCCCACTGCGCCRGCCCTTCGGGCTGCCTTGCGGACCCCGCGTACCGCGAGCAGCGCAGGGCAGCCGCGAAGCGGCCGGTGACGTCGGCCGGTCCGGGGCATACCGCCCGCCGCCGCCGCCGCCGCCGCCCCAAGCCCACGCTCTTCGGCTCTTCCGCGTTACCCTACAGCGATGCTTACGATCTACAACGACCGCCACGCCCTGCACCACGGCAAGGTAGAGATGTTCCGCGGCGAACTCGTGCCCTGCTTCGAGGTTCCGGCGCGTGCCGACTATGTGCTGCAGGAACTCAAGCAGCGCAGGCTCGGTGCGATCGAAGCGCCTGAGGCCTTCGACGATGCCGCGATGGCGCGGGTCCATGCGCCGCGCTACCTCGATTTCCTGTCGACGGCATGGGACGAATGGGTCTCGCTCGACCCGGCCAACGCCATACGCGACGCGCTGCCTTCGTACTGGCCGATCCGTACCTTCCGCTCCGACGTGCTGCCCGCGAGCTTCCCCGCACGCATGGGCCTGTTCTCGTACGACGCCGGCACGCCGCTGACCGCGGGCACCTGGACCGCGGCACGCGCGGGCGCCTGCTGCGCATTGACCGCCGCGGCACGCGCGCTGCAAGGCGAGCGTGCCGCCTTCGCGCTCACGCGCCCGCCGGGCCATCACGCGGGCGCCGACTTCTTCGGCGGCTATTGCTTCCTCAACAACGCGGCGATCGCCGCACAGGCATTGCGTGATGCCGGCATCGACCGCGTCGCCGTGCTCGACATCGACTATCACCACGGCAACGGCACGCAGGCCATCTTCTACGAACGTGCCGACGTCCAGTTCACCAGCCTGCATGGCGATCCGCACACCGAGTACCCGTACTACCTCGGTTATGCCGACGAGCGCGGCGCGGGAGAGGGCCTGGGCTTCAACCACAACCTGCCGCTGGCGCGCGGCAGCGGCTTCCCGCTCTGGCGCGAAGCGCTGGCGACCGCGCTGCGGGGCATTGCGGACTTCAGGCCCGGCGCACTGGTGGTCTCGCTCGGGCTCGACACCTTCGCGGGCGATCCGATCGCCGGCTTCACGCTCGCCACGCCCGACTACCTGCGGATCGGCGAGGACCTTGCCCGCGCCGGATTGCCCACAGTGTTCGTCTTCGAGGGCGGCTACGCGGTGGCCGAGGTCGGCGCCAATGCGGTCAACGTGCTCGACGGATTCATGCAGCAGGCCGGCTGAGGGAGCGCGCTGACGCACCGGCGACTCGACTGGGGAGATACCCGCTTGCCCCGCGAAAGTCCCTGCGGCCCAATGCGGCCATTCGAATCCGTTCCGGAGTGCCTCCCATGTTTCGTCGTTCCCTCCTGTGTGCCGCGCTGCTCGGCGTGGCCGCCACCGCGGTCCACGCCCAGACCTTCCCGACCCGGCCGATCAAGCTGATCGTCGCCTTCCCCGCCGGCGGCCCGACCGACATCACGATGCGGCAGCTGGCCGACAACGCCTCGAAGATCCTCGGCCAGCCGATCGTGGTCGACAACAAGCCGGGCGCCGGCGGCACGCTGCCCGCGCAAGCGCTGCAGACCGCGCCGGCCGACGGCTACACCATCGGCCAGATCCCGCTCGGCGTGTTCCGCCTGCCCTACACGACCAAGATCAACTGGGATCCGGTCAAGGACATCAGCTATGTGATCAACGTCACCGGCTACGCCTTCGGCATCGCGGTGCCGGCCGACAGCCCCTTCAAGACCTGGAACGATTTCGTCGCCTATGCCAAGGCCAATCCGGGCAAGCTGACCTACGGCTCGACCGGCAATCTCACCAGCCCGCACCTGACCACCGAACTGGTGGCGCAGCAGCTCGGCATCCAGTTGCAGCACGTGCCCTACAAGGGCAGTGCCGACCTGGCGCAGGCGGTGCTCGGCAACCACCTGATGGCGATCGCCGATTCGACAGGCTTCGCGCCGCTGGTGGAGTCCGGCAAGCTGCGGGTGCTCAACACCTGGGGCGAGAAGCGGCTGGCCAAGTTCCCCGACGCGCCGACGCTGAAGGAACTGGGCATCGACATCGTGCAGAACTCGCCCTTCGGCATCAGCGCGCCCAAGGGCACGCCGCCCGAGGTCGTGAAGAAGCTGCACGACGCATTCAAGCAAGCGATGGAAGAGCCCAGCTATGTGGCCGCGCTGGGCCGCTACGACATGCTGCCGATCTACATGAGCTCGGCCGACTACGCGAAGTTCGCGCAGACCACCTACACCCGCGAGAAGGCGCTGATCGAGAAGCTCGGGCTGGGCAAGCCGCAATGAGCGGGCCGGCTACCCGAGCTCGAAGCTCGTGAGCCCGTAGACCCGCTGCAACTCGCAGGCCGGCGCAGCGCCGGCGTACATGCGCGCGGTCTCGAACACGCTGCGCATTCCCGCAGCCTGCGCCATGGCCACTGCCTCGGCGTTCGGCAGCGGGACGTCGAGGTAGACCGCGTCGCCTGCCGGCACCGCCGCGCACAAGGCCACGAAGAGGGCGTGTGCGACCTGCGGGTCGTCCGCGACCAGTGGCCCGATCTTGTGGCCCTCGCGGCAGCGCCGGATCAGGCCCCATCCCGCAAGCCGGCCGCCGTCGAGCCAGGCCAGGCCGGTCGCGTCGGGCACGCGGATCCAGGCGCGCAGGAAGGCTTCGCGCGCTGCCGGGAACACGCGGCGGTCGTCGGCCTGCAGCAGGGCGTCGTCGACGCTGGCCAGCGGGACGACCTGCGGCGGCGTGGCGCTGCCGCCGCGGGCCACGCCAGCGAAGCGGGCGTTGTTCCAGGCCAGTTCGAAGCCGCTGCGACGGTAGTTGTCCTGCTGTGCGGGCACGCCGTCGAGTCCGACCACCTGGCCGGCGAGCCGCGCCATGCCCGCGCGCCAGAGGCGGATGCCGATGCCCCGGCCGCGCCAGGCCGGCGCCACGATGTAGAGGCCGATGAAGCCGAAGCGCCCCGCGTACGACACTGCGCTGATGCAGCCCACCGCCTCCCCTCGATGCTCGGCGACCAGGAACCCGCCGGGGTCCGCGGCGTGGAAGCAGGCGGCGTCGTGCAGGCCGGGGTTCCAGCCTTCGCGGGCGGCCATCTCGGTCACGAGCGGCATCTGGTCGAGCTCGAGCGGGCGAATCTTCGGGTCCATGCGCGGCATTCTGGCCGATGCGCGCGTCCGCTTCCTGTCCAATAGCGCCCCATGGACACCTCGCAAGACACGCAACGCCGGCTGACCGACCTCGAGATCAAGTCGAGCTTCACCGAAGACCTGCTGGACCAGCTGAACCTGACCATCTACCGTCAGCAGGAGCAGATCGACAGCCTGCTGCGCCAGGTCGCGCAACTGCGCCAGCAAAGCCCCGATCCGGGCGCAGGAGGGGCGCGCAACCTGCGCGACGACTTGCCGCCGCACTACTGAAGACCTATTTCACGCCGCCGCCATTCATGCCATCCTCGTCGCTGTACGTCCTGATACACAATTGAACAAAGCACTGAAGGAGTGGGGAATGCGACATCCAGAGCGTCACCGAAGGCGGGCCGCGGGCGTGGCGGCGGCTGCCGCGCTGCTGCTAGGGGCGGGTGGCGCCGGCGCCCAGGCGTCCGATGCGCCGCCGGCCTCCGCGGCCGCGCCGGGCGACGGCACGGCCCTGGCGGTCCACCCCTGGGTGGTCCCGCCGCCCAACTGGTCGCCCGAGGCCTACTTCACCAACCTCAAGGACGGCAGCACGCTGGAGGCGCCATTCGTGGCGCGATTCGGTCTCTCGATGCGCGGCATCGTGCCGGCCGGCAGGTCCGCGGGCACGGCGGGGCACCACCATCTGCTGATCGACCAGCCGCTGCCGCTCGACTTCACCAAGCCGCTGCCTTTCACCGAGCACTACATCCACTTCGGCAAGGGCCAGATGGAGACCGTGGTCGATCTGCCGCCGGGCAGCTACACGATGCGGCTGGTGCTGGCCGACCAGGGCCACATTCCCTATTTCGTCTACAGCAAGCCGCTCAAGTTCACGGTCAGCAAGCAGAGCAAGGGCATCACGCCGGCCAGCCTGCTCGGGACGCCGCGCATCGAACTGCTGAGCCCCGCGGACCGGAGCACGGTGCAACTGCCGTTGCGCGTGCAGTTCCACGCCAGCGGCCTGAACATCTCGAGCGCCGCGCCCAAGGTGCCGGACACCGGCCACTTCCGCCTGGTGCTGGAGCGCCAGGGCCAGAAGACCGAGGTGATCGAACTCGATGGCGGCCAGACCGAGCTGTGGCTCCATCCGCCCAAGGGCAGCTACAACGCGCGGCTCGAACTGATGAGCAACACGGCGGCCGGCAACGTGGTCGCCCGCGCCAGGCCGGTCGCCTTCACCGTGCCCTGAGCACCGCGGCCGCCACCTCGGCGAAGCCGGCGCCGCGCTCCTGCTGCGTGACATAGCGCGGCAGGTGCGACAGGGCGGCCTCGAAGCGACGGACATTGGCGACGCCGATGCTGTGCTCGAAATGCTCGAACATCAGCGCATCGTTGGTCGAGTCGCCGACATAGGCCCAGCGCGGCATCTCGTCGTCGAGCCGGCGGCCCCACAGCTCTCGCACGATCCAGCGCGCGCCCTCGAGCTTGTCGTGCTCGCCGTACCAGCCGTTGACGTGGATGCTGCTGACGGTGGCGTGCATGCCCTCGCTCTGCATCAGCGCGGCCACGGCGGCGATCTGCGCGTCGTCGAGCTGCGTGAATTCGCTGTGGTCGATCGCGATGTCGCACTCGCGGCCGGCCGAGTCGGTGGCGCGCCGGGCGCCGGGGATCTCGCGCTCGATGCGGTCCAGCACGGCCTGCATGCGGGCGAAGTTGCGTGCGCGCGTGGGCGCGTCCTGCTGGTAGCGCCTCTCGATCGCGCCACCGGGCAAGGGCAGCAGCGCGACGGCGCCGTTCTCGGCCACGATGGCGTCCACCGGCCAGACGCTCGCGAAGGGCTCGCTCCAGCCGACCGGGCGCCCCGTGATCGCCACGCGATGCAAGCCCGCGGCTCGAAGGTCGGCGAGACCCGCGAGCGCATCGGCGCTGATCGCGCCCTCGGTCGTCAGCGTGTCGTCGATGTCGGTGAAGACGCCGACCAGCGCGCGCCGCGCCGCCGGCGGCCACTCGATCAGAGGAGTCATCTCAGTTCTTCACCACGCGATCGCGTGACCCGCGACGCACGAATCCGGCGCGGCCAAGCCCAGAGATACCGCGGATCTGGCTTTGCCAGGCCGCTGGTATCGCCCCCTTCAAGGGGGCAGCGCCGCAGGCGCTTCGGGGGTGTTTCATTTCAGGACGCCGTCTGAAGCGACAGCCCCGCATGCTCGCGCAGCGGATGGAAGTGGATCTTCGGGAAGCGCTCCTGCGCCAGCCGCACGTCGTAGGGCGAGGTGCACAGGTAGGCCAGCGTGTTGGCGGCGTCGAGTGCCATGCGCTGCGGATAGGCATCGACGAAGGACCGCAATTCGGCCGGCGTGTCGGCCGTGATCCAGCGCGCGCCGGTGTATTGGCAGCCCTCGAGCCGGATGTCGGCGTCGTACTCGGTCTTGAGCCGATGCTGCACCACTTCGAATTGCAGCTGCCCGACCGCGCCGAGCAGCATCGGGCCGCCGACCTCGGGCCGGAACACCTGGATCGCGCCTTCTTCGCCGAGCTGGGCCAGGCCCTGCTGCAGCTGCTTGGTGCGCAGCGGATTCTTCAGGATCACGGTCATGAAGAGCTCGGGCGCGAAGAAGGGCAGGCCGGTGAACTGCAGCGAGGCGCCGTCGGTGATGGTGTCGCCCAGCTGCACGCCGCCGTGGGTCGTGAAGCCGACGATGTCGCCGGCATAGGCTTCCTCGACCGCCTCGCGCCGCTGGCTCATGAAGGTCACGACGCTGGTCGGCCGCAGCTCTTTCGCGGTCCGCTGCACGCGCAGCTTCATGCCCGGCGTGTAGCGCCCCGAGGCCATGCGCACGAAGGCGATGCGGTCGCGGTGGTTGGCATCCATGTTGGCCTGCACCTTGAACACCACGCCGGCGAAGTCGCGGTCCTCGGGCTGGATCTCGCGCACCACCGGCTGCCGGTTGACCGTCGTGGTGCTGGTGCGCGGCTGCGGCGGCGGTGCCAGGTCGACCAGCGCGTCGAGCACTTCCATGACGCCGAAATTGTTGACGCCGGAGCCGAAGAACACCGGCGTCTGCTTGCCGGACAGGAAGGCCTCGCGGTCCCAGCTCGGCGAGGCGCCGGTGGCCAGTTCCATGCTCTCCATCGCGTGATCGAACTCGCGGCCGAAGCGCTTGTTCAGTGCCTCGCGGTTGGTCAGCGGGATGGTCTCGAAGTCCTGTGGCAGCTTCTCCTGGCCCGACTCGAACACGGTCATCGCCTGGGTGCGCAGGTTGATGATGCCGCCGAAGGTCTTGCCCTGGCCGACCGGCCAGGTCATCGGCACGCAGGGCATGCCGAGCTCGCGCTCGATCTCGTCGAGCAGCTCGAGCGGCTCGCGCACCTCGCGGTCCATCTTGTTGACGAAGGTGATGATCGGCGTGTCGCGCTGCCGGCAGACCTCGATCAGCCGCCGGGTCTGGGCCTCGACGCCGTTGGCGGCATCGATCACCATCAGCGCCGAGTCGACCGCCGTGAGCACGCGGTAGGTGTCTTCGGAGAAGTCCTTGTGGCCGGGCGTGTCGAGCAGGTTGATGACGTGGTCGCGGTAGACCATCTGCATCACCGACGAGGCGACCGAGATGCCGCGCTGCTTCTCGATCTCCATCCAGTCGGAGGTGGCGTGGCGCGAGGCCTTGCGCGCCTTCACCGAGCCGGCGATCTGGATCGCGCCCGAGAATAGCAGCAGCTTCTCGGTCAGCGTGGTCTTGCCGGCGTCGGGGTGGGAGATGATCGCGAAAGTGCGGCGGCGTTTGGTTTCGGAGGCGAAGTTCATGGTGAACGCGGTGCGCGCTCACGGGCGCGGGCTGCTGGAAGCAAAGCCCGCAATTTTACCGGCCGGGCCGCCGCCGTGCCGGCCGGCCCCTTCGATTCACATCGGCGGCGTGAAGCCGTTGCGGCCCACCAGCACGCTCGAGGCGGTCGGCTTGCCGTCCTTGACCCGGGCCGTGACCACGACCTGGGCGCCCTGAACCACCAGCGCCGCCTGGTCGTCCTGCGCCGGCTTGAAGGCGACGATCGGCGTGCCGCGCGGAACGATCAAGGTCTGTTCGCCGTCCTTGTACCTGAGCACGATCTTCCGTCCGCCGGGCGTCGACGCGGGCGCCGCCGCGAGCGTGGCGACGGTGGCGTTGGTCATCGTGCCGTTGGGCACCGTGTCCCAGGCACGGAAGCCCTCGCCGGTGCCGCGCATGGCTTCCGGAAACACATGGACTTCCACCGCGCGCTGGGTGCCGTCGGGCTGCGGCGTCGCGCCGGCGCCGATGAAGCTGCGGGGCTTGATGTCGCTGAGGCTGATCGGCCGTACTTCGGTGACCCGCATGTCGGTGGTGCGCGCCATCGTGACGACTTCGCCGCTGTGGTCCTTCACGGTCAGCGAATCGGCATCGACATGCGCGATGACGCCACGCACGCGTACCGGCGGCGCATCGGCTTGTGCCGCGGCGCCGGAGGACAGCGCAACCGACGTGACGGCCGCGAGTGAAAGGGCGAGGATTCTGGCTTTGGGCATGGTGGGGATGCGGTGCGGCGGTGATGGGACGGGCAGTCTAGGGCGATCCGCCGGACCCTGCTGGCGGGCCGGCCGCGCGACGCGCTAAAATGCCCCGTTCCGAGGAGCGTTGCAGCGCCGACAGGCGTGAGGCTCGGACCATCATCGCAACCACGCTCACCCGCTGTTCTCGCGGTGAGTCCCTTCCCCGAACGCAGTGGCCACTGTCAAACCTGCTTTGGAGCCAACATGAGCGCTGTTCTCAAACCGTCCCCCGTTTCGACCGCCGACCAGGCGATCGCCGACCTGTCCCTTGCCGCCTGGGGCCGCAAGGAAATCCGCATCGCCGAAACCGAGATGCCCGGCCTGATGGCGATCCGCGAGGAATTCGCCAAGAGCCAGCCGCTCAAGGGCGCGCGCATCACCGGCTCGCTGCACATGACGATCCAGACCGCGGTGCTGATCGAGACGCTGCAGGCGCTCGGCGCCACCGTGCGCTGGGCCTCGTGCAACATCTTCTCGACCCAGGACCACGCCGCCGCCGCCATCGCCGCCGCCGGCACGCCGGTGTTCGCGATCAAGGGCGAGTCGCTGACCGACTACTGGGACTACACCCACGCCATCTTCGACTTCGGCCCCAAGGGCGCGAAGGGCGAAGGCCCGAACATGATCCTCGACGACGGCGGCGACGCCACGCTGCTGATGCACCTGGGCCAGCGCGCCGAGAAGGACCAGAGCGTGCTCGCCAATCCGACCAGCGAAGAAGAGCGCATCCTCTACGCGGCGATCAAGGCCAAGCTGGCGGTCGATGCCACCTGGTACAGCCGCAAGTCGGCCGAGATCATCGGCGTGACCGAGGAAACCACCACCGGCGTGCACCGCCTGAACGAGATGAGCGCCAAGGGCACGCTGCTGTTCCGCGCCATCAACGTCAACGACTCGGTCACCAAGAGCAAGTTCGACAACCTTTACGGTTGCCGCGAATCGCTGGTCGACGGCATCAAGCGCGCCACCGACGTGATGATCGCCGGCAAGGTCGCCTGCGTGGCCGGCTACGGCGACGTCGGCAAGGGCTCGGCCCAGGCCCTGCGCGCGCTGAGCGCCCAGGTCTGGGTGACCGAGATCGACCCGATCAACGCCCTGCAGGCCGCGATGGAAGGCTACAAGGTCGTGACCATGGAGTACGCCGCCGACAAGGCCGACATCTTCGTCACCACCACCGGCAACCGCGACGTGATCCGCCACGAGCACATGGCCGCCATGAAGGACCAGGCGATCGTCTGCAACATCGGCCACTTCGACAACGAGATCGACGTCGCCTCGATCGAGAAGTACGAATGGGAAGAGATCAAGCCGCAGGTCGACCACATCACCTTCCCCGACGGCAAGAAGATCATCCTGCTGGCCAAGGGCCGCCTCGTGAACCTGGGCTGCGGCACGGGCCACCCGAGCTTCGTGATGTCGTCCTCGTTCGCGAACCAGACCATCGCCCAGATCGAGCTCTTCACCAAGCCCGATGCCTACCAGGCCGGCAAGGTCTACGTGCTGCCCAAGCACCTCGACGAGAAGGTCGCGCGCCTGCACCTGAAGAAGGTCGGCGCCATGCTGACCACGCTCACCGACACGCAGGCCGCCTACATCGGCGTCGACAAGAACGGCCCTTACAAGCCGGACACCTACCGCTATTGAGGAGCGCTTTGCGCGCCGATCAATTGCTCGTCGAACGCGGCCTGGCCGCATCCCGCTCGCAGGCCGTGCGGCTGATCGCGGGCGGCCTGCGCTGGCGCGACGGCGCCGACTGGCGCGTCGTCGGCAAGAACCGCGACGAGATCCCCGAGGGCGCCGAGCTCGAGTTGCTCGATGCCGCCGAGGCGCGCTACGTCTCGCGCGGCGGGCTCAAGCTCGAGGGCGCGCTGGCCGCGACCGGCATCGACCCGCGCGGCCGGCGCTGCCTCGACGTCGGCCAGTCGACCGGAGGCTTCACCGACTGCCTGCTGCAGCAGGGCGCCGCGCACGTGGTGGGCGTCGACGTCGGCCATGGCCAGTTGCACGCGCGGGTGCGGGACGATGCGCGCGTGACCGCGATCGAAGGCGTCAACGCCCGCACGCTCGACGCCGCGGCCTGGAGCGCCGAGTCGCCCGAGGACGCGGACTTCGGCCTGATCGTCGGCGACCTGTCCTTCATCTCGCTGACGCTGGTGCTGCCCGCGCTGGTGCCGCTGCTGCAGCCGCAGGGCGAGCTGCTGATGCTGGTCAAGCCGCAGTTCGAGTTGCAGCCGGGGCAGGTCGGCAAGGGCGGCATCGTGCGCGATCCGGCGCTCTACGCCGTGGTCGAGCAGCGACTGCGCGATGCCTGCGCGGCATTGCAGCTGCGCGTCGTGCATTGGCTCGACAGCCCGATCGCCGGCGGCGACGGCAACCGCGAGTTTTTCATTCATGCCGTCCGGGCGGACGGCGAACCAGGAGCCGGCCGTGCGCCTACCGCTCAGCTTTGAGTTCTTTCCGACCAAGACGCCCGAAGGCGCCGTCAAGCTGCGTGCCGTGCGCCAGCAGCTTTATGCCCAGGAGCCCGAGTTCTGCTCCGTGACCTACGGCGCCGGCGGCTCGACGCACGAGGGCACCTTCGGCGCGGTGCGCGAGATCCTGTCCGAAGGCGTGGCCGCGGCCTGCCATTTTTCCTGCATCGGCGCCACCAAGGCCACCGTCCGCGCGCAACTGGCCGAACTCAAGGCGATGGGCGTCAAGCGCCTGGTCGCCCTGCGTGGCGACTTGCCGAGCGGCTACGGCCTGGGCGGCGAATTCCACTATGCGAGCGATCTCGTGGCCTTCATCCGCGAGGAGACCGGCCGCGACTTCCACATCGAGGTCGCCTGCTACCCCGAGGTGCATCCGCAGGCCCGTTCGCCCGAAGCCGACCTGCAGGCCTTCGCGACCAAGGTGCGGGCCGGCGCCGACTCGGCCATCACGCAGTACTTCTTCAGCCCCGAGGCCTACTGGCGCTTCGTCGACGATGCCCGCGCGCTGGGGCTCGACACGCCGATCGTGCCGGGCATCATGCCGATCACCAGTTCCACCCAGCTGATGCGTTTCTCGGATGCGTGCGGGGCGGAGATCCCGCGCTGGATCCGCTTGCGGCTGCAGAGCTTCGGCGACGACACGGCCTCGATCAAGGCCTTTGGTCTGGACGTCGTCGCGGCCCTCTGCGATCGGCTGTGCGCGGCCGGCGCACCGGCGCTGCATTTCTACACGATGAACCAGTCGGTGGCCACGCTCGGTGTGCTGCAGCGGCTGGGTTGGGCTGCATGACATTGCGCGGCGGCCTCGCGGCGTTGCTCGCGGCCGGGCTGCTCGCGGCCTGCTCGGTGCAGCCGCCCTCGCAGGGCCAAGCGGCCGGCGATGTCCCGCAGGGGCGCTTGCGCCCGCTGGCGAAGCAGCCGGCCCTGCCGCCCGGCGCGCCGCCGCGCTCCGCGGTGCCTTCGGTGCGCTACGACCTCGCGGCGTCGGGCACCGGCGAGCCGGACGACGGATTTCCCGGTGACCAAGGTCGCGAAGTCTTCGAGCGCGGCGGCGCCTCCTGGTACGGCATCCAGTTCCATCAGCGCAAGACCGCGAGCGGCGAGCGCTTCGACATGACGGCCCTCACGGCGGCCCACAAGACGCTGCCCTTCAACACCCGCGTCTGCGTGCGCAGCCTGGTCAACGGCCGCGAGGTGCTGGTGCGCATCAACGACCGCGGGCCCTATTCCTCGGGCCGCGTGATCGACCTGAGCCGCGCCGCGGCCGAAGCGATCGGCATGCTCGGCATGGGCATCAAGACGGTGGCGCTGTCGGTCGTCGACAACGAGACCGATCGCTGCGGCGGAAGCGAGGCCGGCCCGGCCGAGACCCCGCCTCAGGCAGCGCCGGAGGCGGCGCAGAAGCCCACCCCGAAGGTCACGCCGCGCAAGCGCCGCTAGCCTCCGCTGTCGAGCGAGAAGGTGGCGTTGCGGTCCTGCGCCAGGCGCTCGACCATCTGCGGCAGGGCGGCCGCCAGCAGCGGTTTGAGCGTGTAGGGCGGGTTGATCAGGAACATGCCGCTGGCCGGCAGCCCCGGCCGGTGCGTGGCGCCCGTGGCATCGGTCGTGATCTTGCTCGACTTGACCGTCAGCGTGGCGTGCAGCCACGACTTGCCGGCCTTGGTCGCCATCGTCTTGAGCCGGCGCGGCAGGTCGTGCGCCTCCGGCCGCGGGATGATCGGGTACCAGACGGCGTAGGTGCCGGTGGCGAAGCGCTTGAGCGCCTCGGCCACGAAGTCCAGCACCCGGGCGTAGTCGCTCTTGATCTCGTAGCTCGGGTCGCACAGCACCAGCGCGCGGCGCGAGGGCGGCGGCAGGAACTTGGTGGCACTGCCGAAGCCGTCGTCGCGCAGCACCGCGATCTGGCGGCCGGCCTCGAGCTGGGCGATGTTGGCGTCGAGGGTCCGGGCGTCGGTCGGATGCAGCTCGAACAGCTTGAGCTTGTCGTGCTCGCGCAGCAGGTGGTGCACGATGAAGGGCGAGCCCGGGTAGATCTTGGCGCCGCCCTTGGGGTTGAAGTCGCCGACCACCTGGAGGTAGCGGGCGAGGGCGTCGGCCAGTGGCGCCTCGGGTGCCGTGGCGGCGGATTTGGGGGGCTTGCCTGCTCCCGGCGCGGCCGCCGGGGCTGCCTTCGGGGGCGCCAGCAGGCGCAGGATGCCCTCGGCCGCCTCCCCGCTGGTGCCGGCGTAGTCGCCGTCGAGCCGGTAGAGGCCGGCGCCGGCGTGGGTGTCGACCACGGTGAGGGCGGTGTCCTTCTCGAGCAGGTGATCGAGCGTGGCAATCAGCACCGTGTGCTTGAGCACGTCGGCGTGGTTGCCGGCATGGAAGGCGTGGCGGTAGCTGAACATGCCCCCGATGGTAACGGCCCCTCGCCCCGAAAAGGGCGCCGGATTGCGGCGCAGGCGCCATTCTTCGTATAATGGAGGGCTTCGCAGCGCTTTTGTGGCCCCGCGGCGAAGAACGATACCCGCTTCGGCGGGGATCAGACCACCACCTAAGAGATTCCCGCCAGAGGAACGCCGACCGTGGAAAAGGGCCAGACGTTCGCGGGCTCACGTGGGGCCCGCCAAACCCTCGAAAGAGAAACTCATGACCAAAACGTTCAGCGCCAAGCCCGCTGACGTGACGCACGAGTGGTTTGTGATTGACGCGACCGACAAGGTCCTCGGACGAGTAGCCAGCGAAGTTGCTCTCCGTTTGCGCGGCAAACACAAGGCCATTTACACGCCTCACGTCGATACCGGTGACTTCATCGTCATCATCAACGCCTCGCAACTGCGTGTCACCGGCGCCAAGCCGATCGACAAGGTGTACTACCGTCACTCGGGCTACCCGGGCGGCATCAGTGCCACCAACTTCCGCGACATGCAAGCCAAGTTCCCGGGCCGTGCCCTGGAAAAAGCCGTCAAGGGCATGCTGCCCAAGGGCCCGCTCGGCTACGCGATGATCAAGAAACTCAAGGTGTACGGTGGTGCAGAGCACCCGCACACCGCCCAACAGCCCAAAGTGCTGGAACTGTAAGGAGCCTTGAGAATGATTGGTGAATGGAACAATGGCACCGGCCGTCGCAAATCGAGCGTCGCCCGCGTGTTTCTGAAAAAAGGCACCGGCAAGATCACGGTCAACGGCAAGGACATCCAGGATTTCTTTGGCCGCGAGACCTCGATCATGATCGCCAAGCAACCCCTGTTCTTGACGAACAATGTCGAAACCTTCGACATCATGGTCAACGTGGCAGGCGGCGGCGAATCGGGTCAGGCCGGCGCGACGCGCCACGGCATCACCCGTGCCCTGATCGACTACGACGCGACGCTCAAGCCGGTGCTGAGCCAGGCCGGCTTCGTGACGCGCGATGCGCGTGAAGTCGAGCGCAAGAAGGTCGGTCTGCATTCCGCACGCCGCCGCAAGCAGTTCTCCAAGCGCTAAAGCGCTTTGGGCTTACCGCTCGCAATGTCAAGAAACCGCCCTCGGGCGGTTTTTTGTTGATTGAAGTAGCATTCGTCGATCGGCCGCATTGTTCGGCCCCACAGGAGTCCCCTCACAATGAGCGCCGTTGCAGAAACCCTCCAGACCCCGGCCACGATGCCCGAGCCGATCGTCTTCACCGACAGCGCGGCGGCCAAGGTCGCCGACCTGATCGCCGAAGAGGGCAACCCCGATCTCAAGCTGCGCGTGTTCGTGCAGGGTGGCGGCTGCTCCGGCTTCCAGTACGGCTTCACCTTCGACGAGATCACCAACGAAGACGACACCACGATGACCAAGAACGGTGTCTCGCTGCTGATCGACGCCATGAGCTACCAGTACCTGGTCGGCGCCGAGATCGATTACAAGGAAGACCTCCAGGGTGCCCAGTTCGTGATCAAGAACCCGAACGCCACCAGCACCTGCGGCTGCGGCTCGAGCTTCTCGGCCTGACGTCCTTCAGGCGCGTGCCTCCACGAAGCCGCCTCCGGGCGGCTTTTTGCTGCCCGCCCTCTGATCGATTGCCCGCGCGCAGCCGACAAACCCTGGGACTTCGGCCGGCGCAGCCAGGCCCGCCGGTGAAACACCGCGGAACCGGCTCCGCCGGGCCGCCGGTGTTGCCCCCGGTAGGGGGTGGGCGCCCGACACGAAGTGCGGGCAACCTGGGGGCGAGCCAAATTCAGGGGTAGATGGCGCCGAGCACGCGGGCGCCGCGGGCGCCCGTGACGCTGGCGAGATTGCCGGCTTCGCCATTCAGCGTGGCGCGCGCCAGCCAGGCGAAGGCCGCCGCCTCGACCTCCTGCGGCGGCAGGCCGCGCTCCGCCGAGGACACCACTTCGATGGCCGGCAGCAGGGCGCGCAAGCGCGCCAGCAGATGCAGATTGAGAGCGCCGCCACCGCAGACGATCAGAGTCTGGCTGTCGGCGCCATGGCGTTGCAGGTCCATCGCGCAGGTGCGGGCGGTCAGTTCGGTCAGGGTGGCCTGGACGTCGACCGGGCTTGCCGTCGACGTGCCGAGGTGGGCGGCCAGCCAGTTCGGATGAAACAGGTCGCGACCCGTGCTCTTCGGCGGCGCCTTGGCGAAATAGGCCTCCGCGAGCATGCGCGAAAGCAGGTCGGGGAGCACCCGGCCACCCGCGGCCCACTGGCCTGCGGCGTCGAAGGGCTGGCCGTTGTGCGTCTGGCTCCAGTGATCGATGAGGGCATTGCCCGGCCCGCAGTCGAAGCCCAGCACGGTGCCGGTGCCGGCCGGCAGGATGCTCAGGTTGGAGATGCCGCCGATGTTCAGGACCGCCACCGCCCGGTCGTCGCGGGCGAACAGGGCCCGGTGGAAGGCCGGCACCAGCGGAGCGCCCTGGCCACCCGCGGCCAGGTCGCGGCTGCGAAAGTCGGCGACCACCCGGATGCCGGTCAGTTCGGCGAGCAGCGAGGGGCTGTTGATCTGCAGGGTGTAGCCGACCTCGTCGAATTCGCCGGGCCGGTGCCGGACGGTCTGGCCATGGGCGCCGATGGCGGCGATGGCATCGGGCGCCAGTCCGGCGTCGTCCAGCAACTGCTGCGCCACCCGGGCGTACACGCGGGCCAGTCCGTTGCCGGCCAGCGCGGCCCGATGCAGTTCGTTGCTGCCCGCGGTGTTGAGCGCCATCAGCTCGGCGCGCAGGCTCATCGGGAAAGGGGCGGCCGCGTAACCCTGCACGGCGATGCCGCCGTTCGAGAAATCCGCCAGCACGCCATCGACGCCGTCCAGCGAGGTGCCCGACATCAGGCCGATGAACAGTTCAGCCATGGGTTCGGGGTGCTGGGAGCGGGGCCTGGCGGCCGTTCGTCAGTCGGCGCTGGCCTGGACCACCGAGAAGGCGGCCGACAGCTCGTTTCGGGTGGCGAGCGCGAGGCGCTCGAAGGCCGGGCGGGAGGCCGCGGTGATCGGAACGCCGCCGTCCTGCTGGGCGATCGTGGCCGGGTCGTGGTACTCGCCATTGACCCGGAACTCGAAATGCAGGTGCGGGCCTGTGGCCCAGCCGGTCGAACCGACGGCGCCGAGCGTCTGGCTCTGGCTGATGCTCTGGCCGACCCTGACGTCGACCCGGCTCAGGTGGGCGTAGGCGGTTTCCTGGTTGTTGCGGTGCTTCAGGACCACGATGTTGCCGTAGCCGTTCTGCGTGCCGGCGAACTCGACCGTGCCGTCGCCGACCGCGCGCACCGGCGTGCCGGTCGGGGCAGCGAAATCGATGCCGTGGTGCTGGCGCCAGCTGTTGAGGATCGGGTGCATGCGCATCGCGAAGCCGCTGGTCACGCGCGAGAACTCGACCGGCGAGCTCAGGTAGGCGCGGCGCAGGCTGTCACCGTTGGGGCGGTAGTAGCCGCCCTTCTGGCCGGGCTCCTGGAACCACAGCGCCTGGTAGAGCTTGCCATTGCTCTCGAACTCGGCCGACAGCACGCGGCCGGTGCGCAGGGTCTGGCCGTCGGCATCCTGCGTCTCGTAGACCACCGCGAAGCGGTCGCCTTTGCGCAGGGCGCGGAAGTCGACGTCGCCCGAGAAGATGTCGGCCAGCTGGCTGGCCACCGGGTCGGGGATGCGAGCGTCGTCGGTGGCGGCGAACAGCGACGTGCGCACGATGCCGCTGGCGAGCCGGGTGCCCGGCGTCAGGGCGTCGGTTTCGGTGCGGGCGCGGAAGCCGGTGGGCGTCTTTTCGACCACCAGCCGCTTGAAGCCGCCGTCGCCATCGGGAATCCAGCGGGCGCTGAGCTTCTTCAGTGCGTTTTCCTGGGTCGCTTCGGCGGTCACGGTGCGGCCGGGACGGCTCAGCAGTGCGGCCCGGGCCTCGGCATTGCCGCGCACGAAGGCGGCCGCGGCCGGATCGGACAGGCCGAGGCGCTGCAGCAGGGCCTCGGCGGTGTCGCTCGAGCGCGTGATTTCGGTCCGGAACAGGGTGAAGCTGTGGGCGTCCAGCGCTTCGAGCTGGTCGGCGAAGGAGGTGGAAGGGGCGACGGCCTCGAAGACCTGCTTGACGGGAAGCTCGGCCGCATCGGGGCCGAGGGAGGCGACGGCGAAGGCACCACCGCCGGCGAACAGCAGCACGGCGGCGATCGCAGCCGTGATCTGCTTGGGATAGGTCCGGAATGTGTGAGCCACGCGCGAAGCAATCAGCTCCTCGGCGGCAAGAATGCCGTTGATCAAACTTCGAATTCCAGCTCAGGTTCTGCAAATCCGTACTGCGAAGGCCGTGTCGGACGGGCGGCAGGACGGTGCGTTCAATGCGCCGCTTAGAATCCGGCGCTTGGAAAAGTCGGGCTGAGTATAGCTTCGGCCATAGAGAAAACAGCCAAAGAGCGCAATGAACCCCGGTTTTGTTACAACCACAAGTCTGTCCGAAGGTGTAGGACAGGCCCTCGAAATTTCACTCCGTGGGACCGACGAGTTGCTCCCCCAGGACGAGTGGGTGCGCAAGCTCCAGCGCGCCGAGGCGACCGGCGCCCCGCTGCGCATCAAGCTGGGACTCGACCCGACCGCGCCGGACATCCACATCGGCCACACCGTGGTGCTCAACAAGATGCGCCAGCTGCAGGATCTGGGCCATACGGTGATCTTCCTGATCGGCGACTTCACCACCACCATCGGCGATCCGTCCGGCCGCAACAGCACGCGGCCGCCCCTGACCCGCGAGCAGATCGAGGCCAACGCCCAGACCTACTACAAACAGGCCAGTCTCGTGCTCGACCCGTCGAAGACCGAGATCCGTTACAACTCCGAGTGGAGCGACCCGCTGGGGGCCCGCGGGATGATCCAGCTGGCGGCCAAGTACACGGTGGCGCGGATGATGGAGCGCGACGACTTCAACAAGCGCTTCAAGGCCGGGCAATCGATCTCGGTGCACGAATTCCTGTACCCGCTGATGCAGGGCTACGACTCGGTGGCGCTCAGGTCGGACCTCGAACTCGGTGGCACCGACCAGAAGTTCAATCTGCTGGTCGGGCGGCATCTACAGCAGGAATACGGGCAAGAGCCGCAGTGCATACTTACTATGCCACTGCTGGAGGGGCTCGATGGCGTCGAGAAGATGTCGAAGAGCAAGAACAACTACATCGGCATCAGCGAGGATCCGAACACCATGTTCGCCAAGGTGCTGTCGATCTCCGACACCCTCATGTGGCGCTGGTACACGCTGCTGAGCTTCAAGTCGCTGGCCGAGATCGAGGCGCTCCGGGCCGAGGTCGATGCCGGGCGCAATCCGAAGGATGCCAAGGTCGCGCTGGCCAAGGAGATCACGGCGCGCTTCCACAGCGCCGCGGCGGCCGAGGCGGCCGAGCAGGATTTCATCAACCGCAGCAAGGGTGGCGTCCCCGACGACATCCCGGAAGTCGCGCTGGCCGGCGCCCCCCTGGGCATCGCCCAGTTGCTCAAGCAGGCCGGCCTGGCGCCCTCGACCTCCGAGGGCAACCGCCTGATCGACGGCGGCGGCGTCCGCGTCGACTCCACCGTGATCAGCGACAAGGCGCTCAAGCTGCCGCAGGGCACCTACGTGGTCCAGGTCGGCAAGCGTAAGTTCGCGAAAGTCACCCTGACCTGAGCTACCGGACTTCGATGGTCACCCTGCGGTTGCGCGGCTCGTCGACTTCATCGGCCGTGCGCACCGCGAGCTCGCGTTCGCCGCGGCCCACGGCTTCGATGCGGTTCGGCGGGAAGTCGCGCGCGAGGAAGAGCTGCCTGATTTCCAGTGCACGGGTGAGCGACAGGGTGTCGTTGCGCGTGAGCGTGCCGACCGTGTCGGTATGGCCCGTGACCACGATCTCGCCGCCGCTGCGCGCCAGGGCGGTGGCCAGTGCCTCGTTCATGGCGACCTGCGACGCCGCGGTGAGCACGATGCCGCCGGCTTCGAAATACACGGTGTAGCGTTGCGCCGGCGGCGGCATCAGGTCGAAGAGCGCCTTGTAGTCGCGCTTCAGGCGCTCGGGATCGACCTTGTCGATCGTCGGCGCTCCGTGGGCGCCTCGCTTGGCTGTCGCGCGTTCGTAGGGCTGAGACAGCGTCTCTTCGCCCGCCTCCGTGCGCACCACCACGGCGGACGGCTTGCCGTCGGCCTGGGGCAGCAGCACCACGCGGGTACCGGGTGAGGCGCAGGCCGCAAGCAGCGCGGAAGAAACAACGACCAGCAGAAGGAGAAGACGGCGAACTGTCACGGCTGCGGATCTGCCTCGACGATGAAATCGGTGCCGCGGATGCCGATCACCGCGGTTTGCGTCTCGACACGCACGGCATCGGGGTGGGTCCTGCCAATGAGTCCGGTGACCATCCGCAGGGTCCCGCGCAGCAGCGAGACCAGCATGCTCCCGTCCTGCGTGGTCGAGTCGAAATGGAACTGCTTGAGGTCGACCCGCGACGACGGACCGACCACCAGCGTCGTGCCGTCGCGCAGCACCACGCTGGCGCCCGACTCGGCACCGGTCTGGAGGCGGTCGATGGGCGCCACGGCGTCGCCGGCACTCGCGGCCCGCGGCCTGCCATCGCTGCCGAGCAGCTGGACGTCACCGCGCACGGATTTCACGATGCCGGCGCGTTCCTCGCTTGCCGTGGGCCTTGGCGCTTCGGCCGAAGGGGCGCTGCCTGCACTTGTCTGGGCCGCCGCACCGGAGACGGCAAGGGCGAGGCCGCACAGGACCAGGGTTGATTTTTTGTTCACGAGCACGCTTCCGCAACGATAGGGGACCTTGCGGTCGATGGTATGCGAGGGCAGGTGGACCGCGATAATTCGGCAGCGCCGCGTCTGCGCCATTGTTCGCACTTTGCGCTCCAGTTACCTTTTTAGTTACCTTTCATCCCTTGAAATTCGCCGCGCTAAGTCCTGCCCAACTGCTCCGGGCGTCGATCGGGGTCGCCGTGGTCACGATCCTTCTCAAGGGTGCGGCAGGCTACGTCACCAACTCCATGGGGCTCATCTCGGACGCCATGGAGTCGTTCGTCAACCTTGCCAGCGCCACCTTCGCGCTGGCGATGGTCACGGTCGCGGCGCGCCCGGCCGACGATGACCATCCCTACGGCCATCACAAGGCGGAGTATTTCTCGTCCGGCTTCGAGGGCATCCTGATCATCGGCGCCGCGATCGCGATCATCTGGGTGGCGGTGCTGCGCCTGCTCTCGCCGCAGCCGCTGGAGCAGCTCGGCTGGGGGCTGGGGCTGTCGATCCTGAGTTCGGCCTTCAACGGGGCGCTGGCCTTCGTGATGTTCCGGGCTGCGCGCACGCACCGCTCGATCGCGCTCGAATCCGATGCGCGCCATCTGGTCACCGACGTCTGGACCTCGGCCGCGGTGGTGGTCGGGATCGTGGCGGTCAGCTTGACGGACTGGCTCTGGCTCGACCCGGTGCTGGCCATCGGCGTGGCGCTGAACATCGTGCGCGAGGGCGTGAAGCTGGTGTGGCGCGCCTCGCAGGGGCTGATGGACGAGGCGCTCGAGCCCGAATCGCTGGCACAGCTGCAGGCCACGCTGGAGCGCTTCGCGGCCGAGGTGCCGGAAGGCGCGCAGCTGCGCTTCGACGACGTCGTCACGCGCCGTGCCGGCCAGCGGCGCTTCGCCGATCTCCACATGCACGTGCCGGGCGGCTGGTCGCTGCAGCGCGCCGCGGGCCTGCGCGATGGCCTCGAGCAGGCACTGATGGATGCCTTGCCCGGCCTGCGCGTGACCATCCAGTTGCTGCCGCTGGGCATGGAAGCGCGGGCCACCCGGAAGGACGAGGCCGAATGAAGGCGCTGCTGCAGCGCGTGCGCAGCGCGCGGGTCGATATCGCCGGGCACACCGTGGGTGCGATCGACGCGGGGCTGCTGGTGCTGCTGTGCGCCGAGCGCGGCGATGCCGACGCGCTGGCCGACCGGTTGCTGGCGAAGATCCTGAAGCTGCGTATCTTCGCCGACGATGCCGGCAAGATGAACCGCAGCCTGCAGGACGTCGGCGGCGGGCTGCTGGTGGTGAGCCAGTTCACGCTGGCGGCCGATGTGAGCGGCGGCAACCGGCCGAGCTTCACGCAAGCGGCGCCGCCCGACGAAGGGCGGCGGCTCTATGCGTACTTCGTGGCCCGGGCGCGCGAAGCGCATCCGGTGGTGGCGACCGGCGAGTTCGGCGCCGACATGCAGGTGTACCTGGTCAACGACGGGCCGGTCACGATCCCGCTGGAGATGGCCTGATCAATTCGGATGCAATCTGATCAGTTGAGGACAGAGCAAAAATTGCTGCGCAATTTCTTGATCTGTCCCGCAATGTCTCAGGCTGTCCCGCAATGTCTCAGTAGGGGTTGCGGATGCCGAGGCCGGCCAGGATCTCGATCTCGCGGGCTTCCATCGCCTCGGCGTCTTCCTCGCCGGTCTCGTGGTCCCAGCCCTGCGCATGCAGCGTGCCGTGGACCAGCAGATGGGCGTAGTGCGCGGCCAGCGTCTTGCGCTGTTCCTTCGCCTCCCGGGCGACGACCGGCGCGCACAGCACCAGGTCGGCCATCACGATCGGAGACTGCGCGTAGTCGAAGGTCAGCACGTTGGTCGCGTAGTCCTTGCCGCGAAACTCGCGGTTGAGCTGCTGGCCCTCGTCGGCATCGACGATGCGCACGGTGATCTCGCCGTCGGCATCGAGCGCGTGCCGGATCCAGCGCACGACGCTGTGCCGCGGCAAGGCGGCACGATGGCGCTCGACGCCCTTGAAGCGGGCGAACTGCAAGGACAGCGACAGGTCTGCGAGCGCCATGTCAGCGGCTCGCCGTGCGCTTGCGCGCGTTGTCGTACGCATCGACGATGCGCGCGACCAGCGGATGGCGCACCACGTCGGCGCTCGTGAAACGCGTGACGGCGATGCCGTTGACGCGCTTGAGCACGCGCTCGGCGTCGATCAGCCCGCTGGGCTGGGACTTCGGCAGGTCGATCTGGCTGACGTCGCCGGTCACCACCGCCTTGGCGCCGAAACCGATGCGGGTCAGGAACATCTTCATCTGCTCGACCGTCGTGTTCTGCGCCTCGTCGAGGATCACGAAGGCGTTGTTGAGGGTGCGGCCGCGCATGAAGGCCAGCGGCGCGATCTCGAGCGCATTGCGTTCGAAGGCCTTCTGCACGCGATCGAAGCCCATCAGGTCGTACAGCGCGTCGTACAGGGGCCGCAGGTAGGGGTCGACCTTCTGCGTCAGGTCGCCGGGCAGGAAGCCGAGCCGCTCGCCGGCCTCGACCGCGGGACGGGTCAGCACGATGCGCTGCACCGCGCTGCGCTCGAGCGCGTCGACCGCGCAGGCCACCGCCAGGTAGGTCTTGCCGGTGCCCGCCGGTCCGATGCCGAGCGTGATGTCGTGGTTGGCGATGTTGTCCAGGTAGACGCTCTGGTTGGGCGTGCGCGCGCGCAGGTCGGTGCGCCGCGTGGCCAGCATGATGGCGCCATCCTCGGCCTCGGCCATCGAGCCGTCGCTGGCCAGGGTCAGCTGGACCACCGCCGGATCGATCACGCGCTGGGCGATCTCGTAGAGCGCCTGCAGCACTTCCATGGCGCGCTGGGCCTTGACCTTGGGCCCGTCGATCTTGAATTGCTCGTGGCGGTGCGCGATCTTGACGTCGAGCGCCTCCTCGATGCGCCGCAGGTTGGCGTCGAGCGGGCCGCAGAGGTGGCCCAGCCGCGTGTTGTTGGGCGGAGCGAAGGTGTGTCGCAGAATCACGCGGAATTCATTTTCATAAAAGCGAGAAGGGCACCCATGATAGGCAAACTCACCGGCATCCTGGCCGAACGCAATCCGCCGCAGGTGGTGGTGGACTGCAACGGGGTCGGCTACGAGGTCGATGTGCCGATGAGCACCTTCTACAACCTGCCGGCGGCCGGCGAGCGGGTGTCGCTGCTGACGCACTTCGTGGTGCGCGAGGATGCGCAGATCCTCTATGGCTTCGCCACCGCGCAGGAGCGCGCCGCATTCCGGCTGCTGATCAAGATCTCCGGCGTCGGGCCGCGCACCGCGCTGGGCGTGCTGAGCGGCATGAGCGTGGGCGAACTCGCGCAGGCGATCACGCTGCAGGAGGCCGGCCGGCTGGTGAAGATCCCGGGCATCGGCAAGAAGACCGCCGAGCGGCTGCTGCTGGAGTTGAAGGGCAAGCTGGGCGCCGACATCGCGGTGTCCGCGCATGCCGCCACCGACGCCCAGGCCGACATCCTGCAGGCGCTGGTCGCGCTGGGCTACAGCGACAAGGAGGCCGCGGCCTCGCTCAAGGCCCTGCCGAAGGACGTGGCGGTGGGCGAGGGGATCAAGCTGGCGCTGCGGGCACTGGCCAAGTAGGCGGCTCAGGCCGGCGCCGGGCCGAGGAGCGTGGGGGCGATCCAGGCCGGCGCCGGGCCGCCCCAAGGCGGCCTGCGGCCCCCTCGGGGGGGCAGCGACGCACGCAGTGAGGAGCGTGGGGGCGATCAGGCCGGCGCCGGGCCGCCCCAAGGCGGCCTGCGGCCCCCTCGGGGGGCAGCGACACACGCAGTGAGGAGCGTGGGGGCAATTCCCCCCCCTTCAGCGCGAATCCTGCAGCGCGAGGGCCAGCGCGAACAGCACGGTCTGGAGCACCACCACGAGGCCGTGGCGCTGCATGGCCAGCCGCGCGGCCGTGACGCGATCGGCCAGCGGGCGCGGGACATCGGCGCCGCGTCGAAGGCCCAGCTTGTCGAGCGTGCCGTCGAGCACCGGCAGCGTGGCGATGGCGCCGTGCGCCAGGCCATCGAACAGGGCCATGTCCAGCCGCAGCCGCAGCGTCAGGTAGCGCTCGGGCAGCCCGGCCAGCGCGATCGCCGCGAAGGTCGCCCATGAAACCGCCGGCAGCGAGCGGCCGGTCAATGCCAGCACCAGGCCCGCGATCAGCGCGAGCGCCAGTCCCCAGACCGCGATCGCGCCGCTGGCGCGCAGCAGGCCCGCGGTGGCGGCACAGAGCGCACGGTCGTTGTCGTTCATGGGCGGATCGGCCTCCTTTCGCTGGCGCATTCTGCCGCAGCGGGGCTGCGACAAGCTCTAAACTGCGTCCTCTTTCGATTCGCCCCATGACCATCCAGACCGACGACTTCGCCCCGGCCCCGCAACGCGTGGTGTCGGCCGCACCCGCTTCGCCCAACGAGGAGGCGATCGAGCGTGCGCTGCGGCCCAAGCTGCTCGACGAGTACGTCGGCCAGGCCAAGGTGCGCGAGCAGCTGGAGATCTTCATCGGCGCGGCCCGCCATCGCGCCGAGGCGCTCGACCACGTGCTGCTGTTCGGCCCGCCCGGCCTCGGCAAGACCACGCTGTCGCACATCATCGCGGCCGAGCTCGGCGTCAACCTGCGCCAGACCTCGGGCCCGGTGCTCGAGAAGCCGAAGGACCTGGCGGCGCTGCTGACCAACCTCGAGCGCAACGACGTGCTCTTCATCGACGAGATCCATCGGCTGTCGCCGGTGGTCGAGGAGATCCTCTACCCGGCGCTGGAGGACTACCAGATCGACATCATGATCGGCGAGGGCCCGGCCGCGCGCAGCATCAAGCTCGACCTGCAGCCGTTCACGCTGGTCGGCGCCACCACCCGCGCCGGCATGCTGACCAATCCGCTGCGCGACCGCTTCGGCATCGTGGCCCGGCTCGAGTTCTACACCGCCGAGGAACTGGCGCGCATCGTGCGGCGCAGCGCCGGCCTGCTCGGCGTGCCGATGGACGACGAGGGCGGCCTTGAGATCGCGAAGCGTTCGCGCGGCACGCCGCGCATCGCCAACCGGCTGCTGCGCCGCGTGCGCGACTACGCGCAGGTCAAGAGCGACGGCCGCATCACGATCGATGTCGCGCACAAGGCACTGGCGATGCTCGACGTCGATCCTCAAGGCTTCGACCTGATGGACCGCAAGTTGCTCGAGGCCGTGATCCACCGCTTCGACGGCGGACCGGTCGGCCTCGACAACATCGCGGCGAGCATCGGCGAGGAGTCGGGCACCATCGAGGACGTGATCGAGCCCTACCTGATCCAGCAGGGCTACCTGCAGCGCACGCCGCGCGGGCGGATCGCGACGCTGGCGGCGTACCGGCACCTCGGAGTGGCGCCGCCGCAGCGGGATGGGGACATGTTCGGCAGTTGAGCCGCGTTGCCCTCAGCGTGCACGCACCTTCGCCGCGATCAGCCACTGCGCCGCGTAGTAGCTCGCCAGCACCCACAGCGACGCCACCGGCAGCGGCTGGACGAAGCGGTGGGTCGCCAGCAGTGCATCGCTGGCCATGAAGAGGCAGGCGCCGAGCGCGACCTGCCGGGCCGCCGCGTCGCCCAGCACCGCCGCGCGACCGAGCGCCTGGGCCGCCATGCAGGCGATCACCACGACATAGATCCCGACCGGGATCCGCAGGCCGGCGGGCAGCCCGCCCCACCACAGGAAGCCATACATCAGGACGCCGACCGCCAGCGTGGCGGCCAGCGCGCGCCGGCGCGGAAAAAGGCCCACGCCGTCGGCGAACAGCGCGATATAGGCCAGGTGCGCGAGCAGGAAGGCCAGCAGGCCGGGGACGAACAGCTTCGGCCACATCAGCAGCACGTCGCCGGCCAGCGATGCCGCCAGGCCGGCGAGCAGCAGCAGGGCGAAGCGGCCCGGCATGGCGTCGGTGCGCGCGCGCATCGATGCGAAGACGATCAGGATCGCGAGCGCCAGCGGCTTGGCGACGAGGTGCAGGCCGGAGAGCCCGAGCGCGCCGCTCGCGGTCGCCAGGGCGGCGGCATCGACGAACAGCACGCCGATCACCGGCAGCCGGCCCTGCAGCACCGCGCCGGTGGCCCAGAGCCCGGCGGTCAGCGCACCGAGCCAGACCAGCGAGGTGCCGAAGGCGAGCGTGTCCGAAAACCACAGGAAGGCGGTGGCGCCGCCCAGCAGCAGGACGAACTGCAGCGCCGCGAAGGCCTGCACGCGGCCCGAGGCCGGTGGCTCGTAGCGCTGCACTTGCTGGATGTCGAAGGCCGGCTTCGGATCGCTGGCCGACAGGTCGGCCGGCTGCCAGCCCGGCGGCTTGAACCAGAGCCGCAGCTTGTCGCTCCAGCGCCGGGTGCGCCAGCTGTCGCGCGCGAGCGACGCATAGACCTCGGCATTGGCCCACACCGGGTCCCAGCTCCGCAGCGGGCTGCGGGTGCCGTAGACGCAGCGCTCGTCTTCTTCCTTGAAGGTGCCGAACAGGCGGTCCCAGACGATCAGCACGCCGCCGTAGTTGCGGTCGATGTAGCGGTCGTTGACCGCATGGTGCACGCGGTGGTTGGAGGGCGAGCAGAACCAGCGGTCGAACCACCCGAGCTTGCCGACCTGCTCGGTGTGGACCCAGAACTGGTAGAGCAGGTCGGCCAGCGCAACCACGCCGAAGACCAGGGGCGGCACGCCGGCGATCGCCATCGGCAGGTAGAAGATCCAGCCGAACAGCACGCCGCTGGAGGTCTGGCGCAGCGCGGTCGAGAGGTTGTAGTGCTGGCTCTGGTGGTGCACCACGTGCGCCGCCCACAGCAGCGCGCTCTCGTGGCCGAAGCGGTGCAGCCAGTAGTAGCAGAAGTCGTAGAAGACCAGCGCCAGGAGCCAGCCGTACCAGCGGGTCCAGAAGTCCAGGTCGGGGAACAGCGCGAAGGCCGACCAGCAGGCGGTGTAGATGCCGATGCGCAGCAGCCCGGTGAGGGCGGCGCTGATCTGGCTCAGCATGCCCAGGCCGATGCTGTTGAGCGTGTCGGGCAGGCGGTAGGTGTCGTGGCCGCTGCCGCGCCGTGCGCGAAGCCGGCCGACCCAGAATTCGATGCCGATCAGCAGGAAGAAGACGGGGGTGGCGAGGACGATGATCTGGCCAGGTCGCATGAACGGGATTCTCGGCTGGGCGACCGTCGAAACACCCCCAGGCTTCCCCTGTCACCGGGGCGTCACCGGGGTGCCGCAGGCGCGTCATGCAGGACTGCGATCGTGCCCGTCCATGCAACGCGACGACGCTTTCCTGCGCGCATGGCGCGACACGACCGGTGCGGCCAGCGGCGTCACCGACGACGAAGTCACCCGGCCTGCGCAGATCTACCGCACCCTCTGGATCTCCGACCTGCACCTGGGCACGCCAGGCTGCCAGGCACGGGCACTGCTCGATTTCCTGAAGCACACGGAATGCGAGACCCTGTTCCTGGTCGGCGACATCATCGACGGCTGGCAGCTGCGCCGCCACTGGTACTGGCCGCAGGCGCACAACGACGTGATCCAGAAGCTGCTGCGCAAGGCCCGCAAGGGCACGCGCGTGATCTTCATCCCGGGCAACCACGACGAGTTCGCGCGCAAGTACCTGCAGCATAACTTCGGCGGCATCGATGTCGCCGAAGAGTGGATCCACGAGACCGCCGACGGCCGCAAGCTGTGGGTCATGCACGGCGATCTGTTCGACGGCGTGATCCAGTGCGCCAAGTGGCTGGCCCATGTCGGCGACTCGCTGTACGAGTTCACGCTGAAGCTGAACCGGCACCTCAACTCGCTGCGGGCGCGCATGGGCCTGCCCTACTGGTCGTTGTCGAAGTACCTCAAGCTGAAGGTCAAGCGCGCGGTCAGCTATGTCGGCGACTTCGAGACGGCGGTGGCACGCGAAGCCCGCCGGCGGGGCGTGCAGGGCGTGGTCTGCGGGCACATCCACCATGCGGAGCTGCGCGATATCGATGGCATCCTCTATGCCAACGACGGCGACTGGGTCGAGAGCCTCACCGCGCTGGCCGAGCATGCCGACGGCTCGCTCGAGATCCTGCACTGGGCCGGCCAGATGCCGGTTCGTTCGAGCCTCGGGACGGCGGCTTCGCGGCGCGCGGCGGTGGCCGCATGACGGCGATGTCCGGCGCACGCACCGTCGACCTCGTCTACTTCAATGCCGGCGGCGGCCATCGCGCTTCGGCGCTGGCGCTGGAAGCGGCGATCCTGCGCGCCGGCCTGCCGTGGACCGTGCGGCGGGTCAACCTGCGCGAGGTGCTGGATCCGAAGGACAGCTTCCGCAAGCTGACCGGCATGGACCCCGAGGACGTCTACAACAAGCGGCTCGCGCGCGGCTGGACGCTCGGCTTGGCGCAGGAACTCAAGCTGCTCCAGGGCATGATCCGCTGGGGCCACGCGCCGCTGCTGCGGCAGCTGCAGCAGCACTGGCTGGCGACCGAGCCCGACATGGTCGTGTCGCTGATCCCGAACTTCAATCGCGCGCTGTGCGAGTCGCTGGCTTCGACCTTGCCGGGCGTTCCCTACGTGACCGTGCTGACCGACCTGGCCGACCATCCGCCGCATTTCTGGATCGAGGAGGGCCTGGACCAGCACCTGGTGTGCGGTTCGGCGAAGGCGGTGCAGCAGGCCCGATCGGCCGGCTATGCGGACGATCGGATCCATGCCAGTTCCGGCATGCTGATGCGCTCGGCCTTCCATGAACAGCCTCCGATCGACCGCGCCGCGGAGCGCTCGCGGCTGGGTTTGGAGGCGGAGCGGCCGACCGGCATCGTCCTGTTCGGCGGCCAGGGCTCGAAGGCGATGCTCGGAATCGCGAAGCGCCTGCCCGACACCCCGCTGATCCTCGCCTGCGGCCACAACGCGGCGCTGGCCCGGACCCTGCGCGCATTGCCGGCGCGCGCGCCGCGGCTGGTGCTGGAGTTCACGCCCGACATCGCGCGCTACATGCAGCTGGCCGACTTCTTCATCGGCAAGCCCGGGCCGGGCAGCCTGAGCGAGGCGGTGCAGATGCAGTTGCCCGTGATCGTGGTGCGCAACCGCTGGACCCTGCCGCAGGAACGCTACAACGCCCAGTGGGTGCGCGAGCAGGGCGTCGGGTTGGTGTGCGGCAGCTTTGCCGGGGTGGACCAGGCGGTCGACGCGCTGACCGGACAGCTGGGCCGCTACCGGGCGGCGACGCGGAAGGTGCGCAACCGGGCGATGTACGAGTTGCCCGCGATCCTGGAGGAAATCCTGGCGCAGGCCGAGGCGGTGAAAAAAGAAAGCCTGCTATCGGTTTGATAGCAGGCTTTCTTCGTATATGGTGGCTCTTCACGGACTCGAACCGCGGACCTGTGGATTATGATTCCATCGCTCTAACCGAYTGAGCTAAAGAGCCGAGCCCAGGATTATAGCTGTTTTGGCGGCGACTCCAGCCGCGTCCCCGGAAATCTGCCGATGCCTTCGTCCGCTGCGAACCCCGATCGCCTCGACGCCCTGCCGGACGACCAACTGATGCTGGCCTATGCCGCCGGCGACACCCAGGCCTTCGACGCGCTCTACGAGCGGCACGAAAGCGCGCTGTTCCGCTTCGTGCGCCGCCTGCTGGGCATGCGGCTGGCGGCCGAGGTGGACGAGGTGTTCCCGGCGACCTGGACGCGCATCGTCTCGGCGCGCGACAGCTTCTCGCCCCAGGGCGCCAGCTGGCGCATCCGGGCCTTCACGACGGCCCACGACCTGGCGATGGACCGGCTGGTCATCAGCGGCCGGCAGGTCGCGTTCTATGCGCACGACGAGGATGGCGATGGTCTCGAAGCCGCGCAGCTCTTCAGCCGCGGCTTGCTGCGCGATGGCGCTGCGGCCCGCGATGCCGCGCATCCGTCGGCGGAGGAACTGGCGTTCTGGCAGGCGGCCGGCCGGCGATTGCTGGCCTGCCTCGACGAACTGCCGGACGAGCAGCGCGCGGCCTTCCTGCTGCACCACGAGGAAGGCTTCACGGTCGAGGCGATGGCGGCCGCCGTCGGCACCGACGCCGAGACGGTCCGCAACCGCCTGCGCGCCGGCCTGAAGAAGCTGCACGGCTGCATGGAACGCTATCTGTCGGTGCCGGGGCTGCGCATGAACGCCGCCGACGATTCGCCTGACGCCCCTCTGCGACGTGCGCTGGCGCATGCGCCCGACCAGGGCGCGCTGCCGGACTGGCGGCTGGGCAAGGCGATCCGGAGGCAAGCGCACGACGCCATCGGCGCGACCGACCCGGACACCGATTCGGCCGAGCTGGAGCGCGCGGCGCGCCCGCGATGGCGCTGGAAAGCGGTCTTGGCGACCACCCTCGGGGCATTGCTGATCGGCGTGTTCTGGTGGCGCGCATCGGCGCCCGGTCACAAGCTCGAGGCCCGGATATCGCAGAGCGAGCCCGTGCCTGCGTCATCCGCGCCGTCTGCTCCGCCGGCGAAGCCAGCAGCGGCGCCCGTCCCGCCAGCGCAATCCGTTTTCCCGCCGGCGCCATCGTCGCCGCCACCAGCGCCGCTGCCGCCGCCGCCGCCGCTGCCCTTCGTCATGGACATCGTCCCGCCTGCACCGCCTCCGGTCCCGGCCCCCAAGGCCGTGCCGACGGTGCGCACCGACGAAACGGAGCCCCCCACTTTCGAGGCGCTGTCCACCTGGACCCGCCTCACGGTCAGCCGCCGCGGCGGCGAGAGCCGCAGCCTGTCCCGGGCCGAGGCGCGCGAACTCAACGCCCTGCTGGGCTCCGCCGCGCTGTCGGCGGTCGGACCCCGGCCGCTCGGCGGCGTGCCCGAGTGGCGCGTGACGCTGGAGCGCGGCGCCGAGTCGCTGGCGGTGTTCGAGATCGCCGGCGCGCAGGTGCGTTGGCGCGAAGGCCGGATGCCGCCCGCCACGGGCGTGCCGTCGGCGCAGGCGCTGGCGGCATTGCGCCAGGCCCTGCAGGCGGTGGTGCAGCCCCCCGAAGCAGCCCTGCCGCCGGAGCGGCCGCGCAATCCCTAGCGCCTACTGGTGCTTGAAGTCGGGCGTGCGCTTGGCCAGGAAGGCGTCCATGCCTTCCTTCTGGTCGGCGGTCGCGAACAGCGCATGGAACAGCCGGCGCTCGAACATCACGCCGTCCGACAGCCCGCTCTCGAAGGCCCGGTTGACCGATTCCTTGGCCGCCATCACTGCGATCTGCGAGAAGCTCGCGATGGTCAGTGCGGCGCCCAGTGCCTCCTCGGCCAGTTTGTCGTAAGGCACGATGCGGCTCACCAGCCCGGCGCGCTCGGCCTCGGTGGCGTCCATCATGCGGGCCGTCAGCGCCATGTCCATGGCCTTGGCCTTGCCGACCGCGCGCGGCAGCCGCTGCGTCCCGCCGGCGCCCGGGATGACGCCGATCTTGATCTCGGGCTGGCCGAACTTCGCGTTGTCGGCCGCGATGATGAAGTCGCACATCATCGCCAGCTCGCAGCCGCCGCCCAGCGCGAAGCCGCTCACCGCGGCGATCACCGGCTTGCGGATCTGGCGGATGGTCTCCCAGTTGCGCGTGATGTAGTCGCCCTTGTAGGCGTCAAGGAAGCTGTACTTGGCCATCGCCGCGATGTCGGCGCCAGCGGCGAAGGCGCGCTCGCTGCCGGTCAGGATGATGCAGCCGATGGCCGGGTCGGCGTCGAAGGCCTTGAGCGCCTGGCCCAGTTCGGTCATCAGCGCGTCGTTGAGCGCGTTCAGCGCCTTCGGTCGGTTCAGCGTGATGATGCCGACCTTCTCGGCCTCGATGCGCACTTCGATGTTCTCGTAGCTCATGCATGTCTCCTTGAAACGAACAAATGGGGGATGCGCCGGCTACTGCGAATGCAGCCAGGCGGCCAGCTTCGCGGGATCCTGTGCGAACAGGCGCCAGGTCGTGACGCCCGCGGGCAGCGTGAGCGGCAGTCGCAGCAGGCGGCGATCGCGGGCGATCAGGGCGGTGGCCTTGCGCAGCGGCCCGAGATAGAGCGCGAGGTCGTCGAGCCGCGTCAGGCGCCAGCCCTGCGCCGGCCGGCCCCTGGCCGCCGGCAGCTCGATGCCGAGCCACTCGTCGTTGGCCGAGAAGCCCGCCTGCTCGGCGGCGCCGCCGCGCAGCACCACCTTGATCTGCACGCTGCCGCTCGTTTCGGCGACGCGCACGCCCAGTTCCTGCGCGCGCTGGGCCGGATCGTCGAGTGCCGCCACGCCGTGGGCGCGCAGCAGGTCCGACAAGGGCAGTTCGTCGGTCGAGTGGACCCAGCTTGCAATCTCCTTCGCGAACGATCGGCCGCCGACCGTCTCGAGCGCGTCGGCGATGTCGGCTTCGGCGATCGGCCCCCCGCCGGTCTGCTGCCAGAGCAGGCGCATCACGTCGTCGAGCGTGCCCTTGCCTTCGGATCGCAGCGTGAGGTCGAAGCACATCGCGACCAGTGCGCCCTTGGTGTAGTAGCTGACCGTGGCATTGGGCGTCTGCTCGTCCTGACGGTAGTATTTGATCCAGGCGTCGAAGCTGGCCTGGGCCACCGACTGCAGCTGCCGGCCCGGCGTCTGCAGCACCTGGTTGATGGTCTTGTTGACGAGGCGCAGGTAGGTGGCGTCGTCGACGCGGCCGGCACGACGCAGCAGCAGGTCGTCGTAGTAGCTCGTGAAGCCCTCGAAGAACCACAGCAGCCCGGTGTAGTTCTCGCGCCCGTAGTCGTAGCGCGCGAACTCGACCGGACGCAGCCGCTTCACGTTCCAGGTGTGGAAGTACTCGTGGCTGACCAGGCCCAGCAGCGTCGTATAGCCCTCGGGCTGCTTGCGGGCGTCGCGCTGCGGCAGGTCGCGCCGGGTGCAGATCAGCGCCGTCGAATGGCGGTGCTCGAGCCCGCCGTAGCCGTCGTCGACCGCGTTGAGCATGAACACATAGCGGTCGTGCGGCGGCTTCGGCCCGCCGCGCTTGCCGACCTTGTCGCCGTGCCAGAAGCGCATCTGCGCCTCGCAGATGGCGCGGGTGTCGGCGATCAGCCGCTCGCCGTCGAAGGAGGCCGGCGCGCCGGCGACCACGAAGCGGTGCGGGACGCCGCAGGCCTCGAACTCGGCGCTCCAGAACGGCCCCATCTCGACCGGGCTGTCGGCCAGTTCGTCGTAGTGGGACGCGAGGTAGCTGCCGAAGCCATGGCGGTCGACGCGCGACGGCTGCAGCGCGGTGGCGCAGGACCAGCGCGCGCCGTCCGCGACCGCCGGCGGTGCCACCACCTCGAGCAGGTGCGGCGTGTCGGCCTGGCCTTCGACCTGCAGGCACACGCTGGTGCCGTTGAAGAAGCCGCGGTCGGCGTCCAGCCAGGCGGTGCGCACCGAGTTGTCGTAGGCGCAGATCTCGTAGCGCAGCACCAGCGGCTTGCCGGGCGTGCAGTCGATCTCCCAGCCGGCCTTGTCGAGCTGGCGCACCGCCAGCTTTCGTCGTCCCTGCTGGGCCCGCAACTGCTGGAGGTTTTTCGAGAACTCGCGCAGCAGGTAGCTGCCCGGGATCCAGGCGGCGAGCGTCACCCGCTGCAGCACGGCCGGTTCGGCGACGGTCAGCGTGATCGCGAACAGGTGCGCCTTGCGGTCCGCGCACTCGACACGGCAATGGATGGCCGGCGTGGCCATCAATCGAGCGCGGCGAGTTGCTTCTCGACCTGCGCGGCCGGGATCGCGCCCGGCGTGCGCGTGCCGTCGCTGAAGATCAGCGTCGGCGTGCCGGTGATGTTGTACTTCTGGCCGAATTCGCGGTTGCGCGTGAGCGCCGCGGTGTCGCACTCGGCGGCCGCGGGGGCGACGCCGCGCTGCATCCAGTCGTCCCACGACCTGGCCTTGTCCTTGGCGCACCAGATGTTGCGCGCCTTGACCACCGAATCGGGTCCCAGCACCGGATAGAGGAAGAGCTGGATCGTGACGTTGTCGACCTTGGTCAGATCGCGCTCGAACTGCTTGCAATAGCCGCAGTTGGGGTCGGCGAACACCGCCAGCCGGCGCTTGCCGTTGCCGCGCACGATCTTGATCGCGTCCTTGGCCGGCAGCTTGTCGAAGCCCACCTGGCTGAGCTTCTCGATCCGCTCCTCGGTCAGGTTGCGGCGCTCCTTGACGTCGATCAGGTTGCCCTGCAGCAGGTAGTTGCCCTGCTCGTCACTGTAGAAGATCTCGAAGCCGTTGACCCGCACTTCATAGAGGCCGGGGATCGGCGCCTTCGTGATCTCGTCGATCTTGGCGAACTGAGGGATCTTTGCGGCGAGGTTCTTGCGGATCTCGGCCTCGCCGGCCGTCGCCGTCAGCGCCGTTGCGAACATCAGGATGGCCAGGGCGGCGAAGAGGGGGCGGGCAGGGTGCTTCATGGTGTGTTCCGGGAATTCACTGCAGGCCCATGGCCTGGCGTGCGATCCAGTTCTTGACGAGCCGCGTGCGGTCGAAACCGCGCATGCCCCAGTTGCGCAGCGCCGGCAGGGGGTCTGCGCTGTGGGCGAAGAGTTGCTGCAGGCCGTCGGTGGCCAGGCTCATCGACAGCACGTCGGTGCGGCGCGCGCGCTCATAGCGCCGCAACAGCCGGGCGTCGCCCACGCTGCGCCAGTAGTCGCGGGTCCGGATGACCTCGGCCAATGCCGCGACGTCGGCCAGGCCGAGGTTGAGGCCCTGGCCGGCCAGGGGATGGACCGTGTGGGCGGCGTCGCCGGCCAATGCCCAGGCCGTGCCGTCGTCGAAGCTGCCGGTCCAGCGGTCGGCGATGGCGCGCTGCAGCGGCCAGGCCGAACGCTCGCTGGTGAGCTTGAAGGCGCCGAGCGCATCGTGGCTGGCTTCGCGCAGTGCGGTGCTGAATTCGTCGGCCGACTGTGCCAGCAGGGCCGGCGCCCGGAACTGGTCGACCGACCAGACGAGCGCCAGCGATCGATCGGTGTCGCCCAGTGGCAGCAGCGCCAGCACTTCGCCCTTGTCGTTGAACCATTGACGCGCGATGCCGTCGTGCGCCTGCTCGGCCTCGAGCCGGGCCGCGATGGCGTGCTGCGCATAGCGGGTGACTTCATAGCCGACACCGAGTGCGTCGCGGGTGGCGCTGATGCGGCCTTCGCAGACCACCGTCAGCGCTGCCGGCACCGGCGCGGTCACGACGTCGATCCGGGGCTGGAAGCGCACCGCATCGCCGAGCTGCTGCTCGAGCGCGGGCACATCGACGATCCAGGCCAGCGCATCGACCTTCTGGCGCGCTGCCGAAAACTGCACCCGGCCGCCTTCGTCGCCATGCACCAGCATCTCGCGCACCGGCGTGGCGTGCGCGGCATCGGGCCAGGCGCGAAGCGATTCGAGCAGGGTCTTCGAGGCGGCGTTGAGCGCGTAGGCGCGGACGTCCTGGCCGGCCGGCTGCGCGGCCGGCGCCACCAGCGCCACGCGCACGCGTTCTCGGGCCAGCAGCAGCGCCAGCGTGCGGCCGACGATGCCCGCGCCGCGAATGCAAACCTCAGGAGGGAGAGCCATCGCCGGATTGTAGGAGCAGGCTCAGCCGGCGGCGGGGTGCGGGACAATCGCGCTTCTTGAAAAAGGATCCAACCCGTGAACGTTGCCGATTTCGACCTCCACGCCACCATCGCCCGCCTGTTCGTCTACCCGGTCAAGTCCTGCGCCGGCGTCGAGCTCGACGAGGCCCTGCTGATCGAGACCGGCCTGGAGTTCGACCGCGCCTGGATGGTGGTGGATGCGGCGGGCGAGTTCGTCACCCAGCGCGAGCTGCCGCGCATGGCGCTGATCCGGCCGCAGCTGAAGCAGTCCGAAATGGTGTTGCGTGCGCCGGGCATGCTGGCGCTGCACATCGCCTTCGACCGGGTCGAGCAGCCAACGCGGGTCAAGGTCTGGCAGGACGAGGTGGCGGCCTACGACATGGGCGACCTCGCGGCCCAGTGGTTCAGCGACTTCCTGTCGGAGCCCGGCCACCCGCGGCCATTGCGCATGGTGAGGTTCGACCCGGAGCAGCAGCGCCTGTCGAGCCTGAAGTGGACCGAAGGCGTCGAGGCGCCGAACCAGTTCGCCGACGGCTTCCCGCTGCTGGTGGCGAGCGAGGGCTCGCTGGCCGAGCTGAACGCGAAGCTGGTCGCGGCCGGCCACCCGGCGGTCGGCATCGAGCGCTTCCGGCCCAACATCGTGCTGGCGGGCGTGGAAGCGCACGACGAGGACCGGGTCGAGACGATGCACATCGCCACGGCCGAGGGCGAGGTGCTGCTGCGCCCCGTCAAGCCCTGCTCGCGCTGCCCGATTCCCGACATCGACCCGAAGACCGCGCTCAGCAGTCCGGAAGTGGGCGACATGCTGCGCAGCTACCGTTCGGATGCGCGGGTCGGCGGCGCGATCACTTTCGGCATGAACGCGATCGTGCTGCAGGGCCTCGAACATGCGCTCAAGGTCGGCCAGCCGGTAGGCGCCAACCTCCGCTTCGAGTGAATCCAAGGGTCGACGGACCGAACGCCTAAAATACCCGGTTCCCCCCAGAATTCTGAAAGCACCCGCCATGAGCCTCCAGTGCGGCATCGTCGGCCTGCCCAACGTCGGCAAGTCCACCCTCTTCAATGCCTTGACCAAGGCAGGCATCGCGGCCGAGAACTATCCCTTCTGCACCATCGAGCCCAATGTGGGCGTGGTCGAGGTGCCCGATCCGCGGCTCGCGCAATTGAGCGAGATCGTCCAGCCCGAGCGCGTGGTGCCGGCGATCGTCGAGTTCGTCGACATCGCGGGCCTGGTGGCCGGTGCCAGCCAGGGCGAAGGCCTGGGCAATCAGTTCCTGGCCCACATCCGCGAGACCGACGCGATCGTCAACGTGGTGCGCTGCTTCGAGGACGACAACGTGATCCACGTGGCCGGCAAGGTCGACCCGATCTCCGACATCGAGGTGATCCAGACCGAGCTCTGCCTGGCCGACCTGTCGACCGTCGAGAAGGCGCTGCACCGCCACACCAAGACCGCCCGCTCGGGCGACAAGGAGGCCATCAAGCTGGTGGCCCTGCTCGAGAAATGCCAGGCGGCGCTGAACCAGAACAAGCCGGTGCGCGCGATCGAGTTCAGCAAGGAAGACAGGCCGCTGGTCAAGCAGTTCTCGCTGATCACCGCCAAGCCCGCGATGTTCGTCGGCAATGTGGCCGAAGACGGCTTCGAGAACAACCCCTTCCTCGACCGCCTGCGCGAATACGCGGCGGCGCAGAACGCGCCGGTGGTCGCCATCTGCGCCAAGATCGAAGCCGAACTGGCGGACATGGACGACGAGGACCGCGCCATGTTCCTGGCCGAGATCGGCCAGGAGGAGCCGGGCCTGAACCGCCTGATCCGCGCCGCCTACACGCTGCTGGGTCTGCAGACCTACTTCACGGCCGGCGTCAAGGAAGTGCGCGCCTGGACCATCCACATCGGCGACACCGGCCCGCAGGCGGCCGGCGTGATCCACACCGATTTCGAGAAGGGCTACATCCGCGCCCAGACCATCGCCTTCAACGACTTCATCGCCTTCAAGGGCGAGCAGGGCGCCAAGGACGCGGGCAAGATGCGTGCCGAGGGCAAGGACTACGTCGTCAAGGACGGCGACGTCATGAACTTCCTGTTCAGCTCCTGAGCGGCCCCATGATCCAGGTCCATCACCTCAACAACTCGCGCTCGCAGCGCGTGCTCTGGCTGCTCGAGGAACTCGAACTGCCCTACGAAGTCGTGCACTACCAGCGCGACGCCCAGACCATGCTCGCGCCGCCCGAGCTCAAGAAGGTGCATCCGCTCGGCAAGTCGCCGGTGGTGACCACCGACGAGGGCCTGACGCTGGCCGAATCGGGCGCCATCATCGAGACCCTGGTCGAGCGCTACGGCGACGGCCGGCTGGCGCCCGCGGCCGGAACGCCCGAGGCCCTGCGCTATCGCTACTGGCTGCACTACGCGGAAGGCTCCGCCATGCCGCCGCTGCTGCTCAAGCTGATGTTCGACCGGGTCGAGCAGGCGAAGATGCCTTTCTTCGCCAGGCCGATCGCGCGGGGCATCGCGCAGAAGGCCAAGGCCGCCTTCATCCTGCCGAACCTGAAGACGCACCTCGACTTCATGGAAGGCGAACTCGCCAAGACCGAATGGTTCGCCGGCGAAGCGTTCAGCGGCGCCGACATCCAGATGAGCTTTCCGGTCGAAGCCGCGCGGGCCCGCGGCGGGCTCGACGCCTCGCGGCCGAAGTTGATGGCCTGGCTCGAGCGCATCCATGCGCGGCCGGCCTACCGGCGGGCGCTGGAGCGCGGCGGGCCCTACGGCTTGCTGAGTTGAGGCCCGTTCAAGTGTTGGGCCAGATGTACAGCAGCGCCACCGTCATCGTCACGTAGCGCGCGAACTTGCCGATCGCCATGTAGAGCACGCAGGGCCAGAACGGCAGCTTGAGCCAGCCGGCGACCGCGCAGAGCGGATCGCCGACGATCGGCAGCCAGGCCAGCAGGCAGGCCTTGGGCCCGAGCCGCTCGAGCCAGCCCAGTACGCGCACGTGGTGCTTGGAGTGCGAGTACTTGTCGGCCACCTTGTGGGCGCCGTAGCCCATCCACCAGTCGACCACGCCGCCCAGGGTGTTGCCGATCGTGGCGACGGCGATGGCCGACCAGAACATGTCGGGGTTCAGCTTGAGCAGGCCGAACAGCACCGGCTCCGATCCGACCGGCAGCAGCGTCGCCGACACGAAGGCGGCGATGAACACCGTGCTGAGCCCGTACTGCGGAAGCGCCAGGAGCGCAAGGAAGGAGTCGAGCCAGGCTTGCATGTGTGCGCGGAGTATAGAAAGCTACCGATCGCTTCTGCCGTAGGCGAGAACCCTCGGTACGGCCGTCGAGGAGGCGCGGAGGGTGCAAATCGTTTCAGCCGAAGGGCCGGCACGCCGCTACAATCGTGCCTCATTTTTCAGCAGCCCAGCGCTCGCCACCTTCCTCCATGACCCTGCAGATCGGCCACATCGCGCTGGAAAACAGCCTGTTCGTCGCCCCGATGGCGGGCGTCACGGACCGGCCGTTCCGGATGCTGTGCCGCGAACTCGGCGCCGGCTATGCGGTCAGCGAGATGGTCACGTCGCGCAAGGAATTGTGGGGCACGCTGAAGACCTCGCGTCGCGCCAACCATGAAGGCGAGCCGGGCCCCATTTCGGTGCAGATAGCCGGTACCGACGCGGCGATGATGTTTGAGGCAGCGCAATACAACATCGAGCGCGGTGCGCAGATCATCGACATCAACATGGGTTGCCCTGCCAAGAAAGTCTGCAACAAGTGGGCCGGGTCGGCGTTGATGCGCGACGAGCCGCTGGCCCTCGAGATCGTCGAGGCCGTGGTGCGCGCCGCGCTGCCGTACCGGGTGCCGGTCACGCTCAAGATGCGCACCGGCTGGAGCGAGGACCGGCGCAACGCGGTGACGCTGGCGCGGCGCTTCGAGGCCGCCGGCGTGCAGATGCTCACGGTGCATGGCCGCACGCGCGAGCAGGGTTACAAGGGCCAGGCCGAATACGACACCATCGCGGCGGTCAAGGCCGCGGTGCGGATCCCGGTGGTCGCCAATGGCGACATCGTGTCGCCCGAGAAGGCGCGCGACGTGCTTGCCGCGACCGGGGCCGACGCTGTGATGGTCGGCCGCGCGGCACAGGGCCGGCCATGGATCTTCCGCGAGATCGCGCATTTCCTCGCCACCGGCACGCACCTGGCGCCGCCGCTGGTGGCCGAGGTGCGGCGCCTGATGCTCGACCACCTGCAGCAGCACTATGCGCTGTACGGCGACTACAGCGGCGTGCGCACGGCACGCAAGCACATCGGCTGGTACGTGCGGGCGCTGCCGGGCGGCGAGGCGTTCCGCGGCGAGATGAACCTGATCGAGGACTGCGACGCGCAACTGCGCGCGGTGGCCGGCTTTTTCGACGCGCTCGCGGGACGCATGGACCGCATCCCGCCGGCCTCGGCGGATGCGCTCGAAACCCTGGACGAGCCGTCGGCCGACGCGCTTGCGTGATGCCGGAGAGAACACGAGAGAAGGCACAGCAAGAGGAGAAAACAAGAAGACCATGAGCAAGAAACATATCGAAGACTGCGTGCGCAGCAGCCTGGACAGCTATTTCCGCGACCTCCGCGGCACCGAACCCGACGGCATGTACGAGATGCTGGTGCGCGTCGTCGAGAAGCCCCTGCTCGACGTCGTCATGACGCGCGCCGAGGGCAACCAATCCAAGGCCGCGCAATGGCTCGGCCTCAACCGAAACACCCTGCGCAAGAAGCTGGTCGAACACAAACTGTTGAAGTAACCCCTGATGAACGCACTGATCTCCGTATCCGACAAGACCGGCATCCTCGAATTCGCCCAGGCGCTGCACGCGCTCGGCATCCAGCTGCTGTCCACCGGCGGCACTGCCAAGCTGCTGGCGGATGCCGGCCTGCCGGTGACCGAAGTCGCCGACCACACCGGCTTCCCCGAAATGCTCGACGGCCGCGTCAAGACCCTGCATCCGAAGGTGCACGGCGGCCTGCTGGCGCGGCGCGACGTGCCGGCGCACATGGCGGCCTTGAAGGAACACGGCATCGACACCATCGACCTGCTGGTGGTCAACCTCTATCCCTTCGAAGCCACGGTCGCCAAGCCCGGCTGCACGCTCGAGGATGCGATCGAGAACATCGACATCGGCGGCCCGGCGATGGTTCGCAGCGCGGCCAAGAACTGGAAGGATGTCGGCGTGCTGACCGATGCCTCGCAGTATCCGCAGGCGCTGGCCGAACTCAAGGCCGAGGGCAAGCTCAGCGACAAGACCAAGTTCGCTTTCTCGGTCGCTGCCTTCAACCGCATCAGCCAGTACGACGGCGCGATCAGCGACTACCTCTCGGGCATCCAGGAGGACGGCACGCATGCGTTGTTCCCGGCGCAGAGCAACGGCCGCTTCGTCAAGCTGCAGGACCTGCGCTACGGCGAGAATCCGCACCAGCAGGCCGCGTTCTACCGCGACCTGTATCCGGCGCCGGGCTCGCTGGTCAGTGCCAGGCAGTTGCAGGGCAAGGAACTCAGCTACAACAACATCGCCGATGCCGATGCCGCGTGGGAATGCGTGAAGAGCTTCGACACGCCGGCCTGCGTGATCGTGAAGCATGCCAACCCCTGCGGCGTCGCCCTCGGCAAGGACCCGCTCGAGGCCTACAGCAAGGCCTTCAAGACCGATCCGACCTCGGCCTTCGGCGGCATCATCGCCTTCAACCGGCCGATCGACCGGGCCGCGGCCGAAGCAGTCAGTAAGCAGTTCGTCGAGGTGCTGATGGCGCCGGGCTACTCGGCCGAGGCGCTCGAGGTTTTCAAGAGCAAGGTCAACGTGCGCATCCTCGAGATCGCGCTGCCGCCGGGCGGCAAGACCGACTGGGACAACGGCCGCAACGCGGTCGACGTCAAGCGCATCGGCTCGGGCCTGCTGATGCAGACCGCCGACAACCGCGAGCTGGCCATCGACGAGCTCAAGGTCGTCAGTAGGAAGCAGCCGACGCCGCAGCAGCTGCAGGACCTGCTGTTCGCCTGGAAGGTGGCCAAGTTCGTCAAGAGCAACGCCATCGTGTTCTGTGCCGACGGAATGACGATGGGCGTCGGCGCCGGTCAGATGAGCCGGCTCGACTCGGCCCGCATCGCCAGCATCAAGGCCCAGCACGCGGGCCTGTCGCTGGCCGGCACCGCGGTCGCGAGCGACGCCTTCTTCCCGTTCCGCGACGGCCTCGACGTGGTGGTCGACGCCGGTGCCACCTCGGTCATCCAGCCGGGCGGCTCGATGCGCGACCAGGAAGTGATCGATGCCGCCGACGAGCGCGGCGTGGTGATGGTGCTCTCAGGCGTTCGCCACTTCCGGCATTGATCAGCTGCCGTCGGAAAAGCGGTACTTCAGCTGGAAGCTGATGGCGCCGTAGAGACGGTTTTTTATGCTGGGGATGATCGCRATGTTGAGTCCCCAGTGCTTGCCCTCGAACGCCGCGGTCGGGATCAGTGCCGCGAACCAGCCGCCGTCGTTGGTCATCTGGTAGCCGTCGAAGCCGCCCACCACGGCGCCCAGCTTCACGCCGTGGAACTCGAAGGGCATCACGTACAAGCCGATGTAGTTCGAGCGGTCGCGGTCGCTGTTGCGAAACGCGCCGGCCGTGATCGAGTAGGTCTGGTCGATCGGCCACTCGACGCCGATGCCCGGGTTGGCGTCTTCCAGTCCCTTGTTGCGATCGAAGTGCAGCGAGTAGAAGCCCGGGTTGACCCAGACCTGGCTGATATCGACCTGCGCGAGCGCCAGGCCGGGCAGCATCAGGCTCGCGCCTGCCAGGAGCGATCGCAGCTTCACGGCGCCTACAGCGTCTTGAAGACCTGGCGTGCCGCCTCGACGGTGGCGGCGATGTCGTCCTCGCTGTGCGCGGCGCTCACGAAGCCGGCCTCGTAGAGCGCCGGCGCGATGTAGACGCCGCGCTCCAGCAGGCCGTGGAACAGCGTGTTGAACTTCGCGCCGTCGCTCTTCATCACGGCCGTGTAGTTCTGCGGCAGCGCGTCGAGCAGGAAGAAACCGAACATGCCGCCCTCGCTGTCGGCGCTGAAGGGCACGCCTTCGGCGGCTGCTGCCGCCTTCAGGCCGTCGACCAGCGAGCGGGTCTTCGCAGCCAGCGCTTCGTAGAAGCCGGGCCTGGCGATCTCCTTCAGGGTGGCCAGCCCGCAGGCGGTTGCCACCGGATTGCCCGAGAGCGTGCCGGCCTGGTAGACCGGCCCCATCGGCGCCAGCTGTTCCATGATCGCGCGCGGACCGCCGAAAGCCGCCAGCGGCATGCCGCCGCCGATCACCTTGCCGAGCACCGTGAGGTCGGGCGTGACGCCGAGCACGCCCTGGGCGCCGCGCAGCCCGACGCGGAAGCCGGTCATCACCTCGTCGAACACCAGCAGCGCGCCGTACTGCGTGCACAGCTCGCGGCAGCGCCGGGCAAAGGCCGCGCTGGCGCGCACGAAGTTCATGTTGCCGGCGATCGCCTCGATCATCAGGCAGGCGATCTCGTGGCCGTGCAGCGTGAAGGCTTCCTCGAGCTGCGCGAGGTTGTTGTACTCGAGCACCAGCGTGTGCTGCACCACCTCGGGCGGCACGCCGGCCGAGGTCGGATTGCCGAAGGTCGCGAGGCCCGAACCGGCCTTGACCAGCAGGGCGTCGGCGTGGCCGTGGTAGCAGCCCTCGAACTTGATGATGTACTTGCGGCCTGTGGCGCCGCGGGCCAGGCGCAGCGCGCTCATCGCGGCCTCGGTGCCCGAGCTCACGAGCCGCACCATCTCCATCGACGGCACCAGCGCGAGGATGGCTTCGGCGAGCTCGATCTCGCGCTCGGTCGGGGCGCCGAAGGAGAAGCCCTCGGTGACGGCGCGCTGCACCGCCTCGACCACCGCCGGATGGCCATGGCCGAGGATCATCGGGCCCCAGGAGCCGATGTAGTCGATGTAGCGCTTGTCGTCGGCGTCCCAGAAATAGGCGCCCTGTGCGCGCTTCACGAAGCGCGGCGTGCCGCCGACCGCCTTGAAGGCCCGCACCGGCGAATTCACGCCCCCGGGGATGACGGCGCGGGCGCGCTCGAAGAGGATTTCGTTCTGGTCAGTGGCGTTCATGGCGTTGTGCGTTCGTTGTTCATGTGCATTCGTCTACCAGGTCGTGCGCGCGGCTGGCAAAGCCAGTCCGCCCTTCGTGGAATACCGCGGAACCGGCTCCGCCGGGCCGCTGGTATTGCCCCCGGCAGGGGGTGGGCGGCTACACGCGGTGAGCCAACCTGGGGGCGAGCAACATCTAATGGCGGGTGTCGTGCGGAGGGAGGGCGAAGTCGGTCGGGGACGCGAGGTCGTCATTGTCCTCGCCCTCGTCCTCCTCCGGCTGGGCCCAGAACAGGCGGTCGGGCAGCACATGGCCCATGCCGGGACGGAAGCCGGCGTCGAGGCAGCGGTCCATGTAGCTCAGCGCCTCGCTGGTGGCAGCGACCAGGTCGGTGCCGCTCGCGAGCAGCGCCGCGAGCGCGGCCGACAAGGTGTCGCCGGCCCCTGCGAACACGGCGTCGAGCCGCTCGTACTTCTCGCTCGCGAGCACCGCCTGCGGGGAGGCCAGCACGTTGTCGATGAACTGGTCGGGCAGCATCAGCCCGGTGACCAGCGTGTAGGGCACGCCGACCTCGCCCGCGGCCATCGCGATGTCGCGCGCGGTGGGCGGCCGCTCGCCGGTCCAATCGGGCAGCAGCCAGCGCCACAGCGTGCTGTGGTTGCCGACCAGCACCGTGGTCTGCGGCAGCACCAGTTCGCGGAAGGCGTCGAGGTAGGCCTCGATCTGGGCGTCTTCCCACCACGAGAGGTTCGGCATGTAGGCGACGACCGGCACCTCGGGGTAGTCGGTCGCGGTCTCGGCCACGGTGCTGAGGTTCTCGGGCGAGCCGACGAAGCCGACCTTGATCAGTTGGACCTCGACGTCCTCGAGGATCGAGCGCGCCTGCTCGGCCACCGCCTCCTCGTCGAAGGCGAAGTGGTCGAAGATCTCGGCCGTGTCGCGTGCATACGCGCCGGTGACCACCGCCAGCATGTGGGCGCCGACCGAGGCCATGGCCAGGGCGTCGCCGCCCAGGCCGCCGGCCCCGCTCGGGTCGCTGGCATTGAAGACCAGCACGCAGGGCGGATTCAAATCGCCTTCCGCGACGTCTTCCTCGTCCGAGGGGTCGCTAAGATCACTGGTTTTGCGATCGTGCTCTGGTGGTAGTAGGTAAGTTTTCATACTCAAATCAGGGCTCACTGGATGGTGGCATATCTGAGACGCTTGTCACGTGATTTGCTGATACGTTTGGATACGATCGTTGCATTTGATGAACAGGGACCTTAAGCTGCGATGAATACGAAAACCTGGATGTGCCTGATTTGCGGTTGGATCTATGACGAATCGGTCGGCGTGCCGGAAGATGGTATTGCGGCCGGCACGGCATGGGCGGATGTTCCGATGAACTGGACCTGCCCGGAATGCGGGGCACGCAAGGAAGATTTCGAGATGGTTGAGATCTGAAGCATGGCATAGGGCCGGGCTTCCTGTGCCTCTGATGGGTACAGCGGTCGACAAGTGTCACAAGGAGCGGTGCGAAATGAGCGCGAATGGATCCGGCTACAAGGTGCTCGTCATCGACGACAGCAACACCATTCGGCGCAGCGCCGAGATCTTCCTCAAGCAGGGCGGCCACGAAGTCCTGCTGGCCGAAGACGGCTTCGACGCCTTGTCGAAGGTCAACGACCACAAACCGCACCTGATCTTCTGCGACATCCTGATGCCGCGCCTCGACGGCTATCAGACCTGCGCCATCATCAAGCGCAACGCCACCTTCTCCAACGTCCCTGTCGTCATGCTGTCCTCCAAGGATGGCGTCTTCGACAAGGCGCGCGGTCGCATGGTCGGCTCGCAGGACTACCTCACCAAACCCTTCACCAAGGACCAGCTGCTGCATGCCGTGCAGCAGTTCGGTCTCGTTCAGGAAGCCCAGTAATGGCGATTCGCAAAGTGCTAGTGGTCGACGATTCGAAGACGGAACTGGTGTTCCTGACCGACCTGCTCCAGAAGAACGGCTTCTCGGTCAAGACGGCCGAGAACGCGGACGACGCCATGCGCCGGCTCGAGGAAGAGCAGCCCGACCTGATCCTGATGGACGTCGTGATGCCGGGCCAGAACGGCTTTCAGCTCACGCGCGCCATCGCCCGCAACCCGCAGTACGCGGCGGTGCCGATCATCCTGTGCACCAGCAAGAACCAGGAAACCGATCGCGTCTGGGGCATGCGGCAGGGCGCGCGCGATTACATTGTCAAGCCGGTGAACGCCGCCGAGCTGATGGCCAAGATCAGCGCCCTGGCCTGATCGATCGATCCGTTCGCCCATGGCCAACCGCGACGCTCTCCGCGCTTTCCAGTCCCGGCTCRCCAGCCGCCTGCAGGCCGCGCGCACCTCGGATGTCTCTGCCTCGTGGCTCGCGGTGGAGGCGGGCGAATCGAAGTACCTGTTTCCGCTCGGACACGCCGGCGAGATCTTTCCCTGGGTGGCGCCGCAGTCCGTGCCCTACACCGAGCCCTGGTTCCTCGGCGTGGCCAACCTGCGCGGCGGGCTCTACGGCGTCGTGCAGCTGGCTGGCTTCGCCGCCGGTGCCGCCGTGGCGCCGGTGTTGAACGAAGCGACCCGCGCCCAGTCTCGGCTGGTCGCGCTCAACGAGATGCTGGAAGTCAACTGCGCCCTGCTGATCGACCGCCTGGTCGGCCTGCGCGGCGTCGACGCCTTTGTCGCCTCCGAGGCACCGCGGGACGAATCCCTGCCCTGGCTCGGACATTCGTACACCGACGCCGCAGGCGGCCGTTGGCAGGAAATCAACCTGCAGGCGCTTTCGCAGCATCCCCAGTTCCTGAGCATCGGCGCCTGAAGGCCAGCCGAGCACCGTTTACAACCTGAAGGACCGACCGTGAGCTCGATCGCCGACAAGTTCAAGAAATTCCTGCCCCAGGGCGGCAACAGCGTGGCCATGGGCAGCGACAGCGCAGCCACCCTGTCGATGGACAGCCTCGACACCTTGCAGACGAGCGAGGAAAGGGGCGAGCCGCTGCGGCGCGATGCCGTGCCCGAGCCCGAACTTTCGCCGGTGGCGGAGGCCGCCGACGCCATGGTGCAGAGCGCGGAAGAAGGTGCGCCGCCAGGGGGCGAGGCGGGTGCGGTGCCGCCACCGGTCGCGCGTTCGAGGCGCTCGCAACGCGCCAGCCCGGCGCGCCAGCAGCGGATTCTCGCGCTGGCCCTCGCGGGCGTGGTGCTGCTGCTGCTGCTGGTCGCCGGCTCCGCCATCCTGCGCGCCGAACGCCTGGCCCAGCAGGTGGCGGCCACCGGCCAGTCGCTGATGCAGTCGCAGCGCCTTGCCAAGTCGGTGTCGCAGGCGCTGGTCGGCAACGTCGCCGCCTTCGCCGAAGTGCGCGACAGCGCCGACGACCTGACCCGCCGCGTGCAGGGCCTGTCGAACGGCGACGATGCGCTCAAGCTGGAGCGCGTCGGCAGCCAGTACGACACCGAGCTCGGCAAGATCGCACCGCTGGTCGACCGCGCCGACAAGAGCGCCAAGGCCGTGCTGGCGCAGCAGAAGATCCTGACGCAGGTCGGCACCGCGCTGCGCGACATCAACCGCCAGTCCTCCGACCTGCTCGAGATGGCCGAGACCGTGGCCTCGCTCAAGATGCAGCAGAACGCGACCATCCCCGAGATCTCGGCCGCCGGCCAGCTGGTGATGCTGACCCAGCGCATCGGCAAGTCGGCCAATGAATTCCTGACGGTCGAGGGCGTGAGCCCCGATGCCGTGTTCCTGCTCGGCAAGGACCTGAACAGCTTCCAGGAAATCACCCGCGGCCTGCTCGACGGCAGCCCGCAGCAGCGCCTGCCGGGCACGCGCGACGCGCAGACCCGCCAGCAGCTCGAAGCCATCCTGAAGACCTACGAATCGACCCGCACGCAGGCCGGCGCCATCCTGGGCAACCTGCAGGGCCTGGTCGCCGCACGCGAAGCGCAGGCCGCGATCCTGGCCGACAGCGAACCGCTGCGCACCGCGCTCGGCGACCTGCAGGAAAAGCTCTCGGCCCGCACCGGCCTCGGCGCCGGCACGGTGGTGATGCTGTTCGTGCTGTCGCTGGCCGCCCTGGCGCTGGCCGGCGCGATCGGTTTCGTGCAGGTGCGCGAAGGCCGCGAACGGGCCGCCGCGGCGGAACGCGATCGGGTCGAGGCCGAGCGCGTGAGCGAGGACGCGAGCCGCGTCAACGCCGCCAACCAGGCCGCCATTCTTCGGCTGATGAACGAACTGCAGACGGTGGCCGAAGGCGACCTGACGCAGGAAGCCACGGTGACCGAGGACATCACCGGCGCCATCGCCGACTCGGTGAACTACACGGTGGAAGAACTCCGCCTGCTGGTCGGCAACGTGCAGAACACGGCCACGCGCGTGGCGCAGACCACCTCGCAGGTGGAAAGCACCTCGACCGAGCTGCTGGCGGCCTCGACCGAACAGCTGCGCGAGATCCGCGAGACCGGCCAGTCGGTGCTGACCATGGCCGAGCGAATCAACGGCGTGTCCTCGCAGGCGCAGGAATCGGCCACGGTGGCGCGGCAGTCGCTGCAAGCCGCTTCGTCGGGCCTGCAGGCGGTGCAGAACGCGATCGGCGGCATGAACTCGATCCGCGACCAGATCCAGGAAACCTCCAAGCGCATCAAGCGCCTCGGCGAATCCTCGCAGGAGATCGGCGAAATCACCGAGCTGATCTCGGACATTACCGAACAGACCAACGTGCTGGCGCTCAACGCCGCCATCCAGGCCGCATCGGCCGGTGAAGCCGGTCGCGGCTTCTCGGTGGTGGCGGAGGAAGTGCAGCGGCTGGCCGAACGTTCCGCCGACGCGACGCGCCAGATCTCGGCGCTGGTGAAGGCGATTCAGACCGACACCCAGGATGCGGTGGGCGCCATGGAGCGCTCCACGCAGGGTGTGGTCGAAGGGGCGAAGCTGTCCGACAACGCCGGCACCGCGCTGTCGGAGATCGACCGCGTGTCGCGCCGACTGGCGGACCTGATCGAGCAGATTTCGCAATCCGCCTCCCGCGAAGCCGATTCGGCCAACGTGGTGGCTGCCAACATCCAGCACATCTTCGCCGTGACCGAGCAGACCGGCGAGGGCACGCGAACCACCGCGCAGCAGGTGCGCGAGCTCTCGCACATGGCCGAAGAGTTGCGCCAGTCCGTGTCTCGTTTCAAGATTGCCTGAACGCCGAGCGCCCAACGTGTCGATCCAAAGCCCCGCCACCGCCCACACAGCCGGCAACGCGCCGGCCACCGAGGATCTTGGGCCACTGGCCTGGGTATTGGGAGAAATCCAGAAGACGCTGGAAGGTGTCGGCAAGACGCTGCACCGCTTCGCCCGCGAAGCCGCCACCGCGTTGCCGGGTTCCGAGCTCGACACCGCGCCGCTGCGCCAGGCGCGCCTGCACCTGCACCAGGCGGTCGGCGCGCTGCAGATGGTGGGCCATACGGCGCCGGCCCTGGTGCTGGGCGCGATGGAGTTCGCGGTCCAGAGCTTCGCCACGGAGCCCTTGCGCTGCACCGAGGCCGCGGTCCAGAAGATCGATCGCGCCGGTTTCGCGGTCGCCGACTTCCTGAACGCGACGATCGCCGGCAAGGTGGTCTCCTCGGTGGCGCTGTTCCCGCAGTACCGCGAGGTGCTCGAACTGGTCGGCAACGAGCGGGTGCACCCGGCCGACCTCTGGAGCATGACCTGGCGCTGGGTCGAGATCAAGCCGGCGCCGACCCAGACCGCGCTGGTCTATGACCCGGCCGTCCGTTCCAAGCTCGACCGCGAAGTGCTCAAGGTCGTCAAGAGCGGCGACGACCATGCGGCCCGCCGGCTGCAGGCCCTGTGCCTCGGGCTCGGGCGTGGTGCGTCGATTCCGCGCGTCGCGAGTTTCTGGACCCTGGCGGCCGGCTTCTTCGAAGCGCTGGCGCTGGCGCTGGTTCCGGCCGACGCGCACGTCAAGCGCGCCGCCTCGCGCGTGCTGCTGCAGTACGCCACCCTGGCGCGCGGCGACAACACCGTGTCCGACCGGCTGGGCCAGGACCTGCTGTTCTTCTGTGCGCAGGCCGTGCCCGGCCCGCGCGACGAGGCGGCCACGCTGCGCGCCGTGCGCAACGCCTGGGGGGTTGCCAACGAACAGACCGTCGACTACACGATCGAGCAATTCGGCCGCTTCGACCCGGTGGTGCTGGCGCAGGCGCGCAAGCGCATCGAGTCGGCCAAGGAAATGTGGTCGGCGCTCTCGGGCGGCGACGTGGGCCGCACGCGGCAGGTCGCCGACACCTTCGTCCAGCTGGGCGAATCGCTGCAGAAACTGCACCCGCCGAGCGCACCGATGGTGCAGGCGCTCAACAACGCCGTCGAGGCCTCGCTGCGTTCGGGCCAGCCGCCGGCGACCGAACTGGCGATGGAAGTCGCGACCTCGGTGCTGTATCTCGAGGCGGCCTTCGAAGACCTCGATCCGCACGACCGCCAGCTCACCGCCCGCACCGTTCAGCTTGCGGGCCGCATCGAGCGGGCCCGAGAAGGTGGCCGTTCGGAGCCGCTCGAGCCCTGGATGGAGGAGCTCTACCGCCGCGTCAGCGACCGCCAGACCATGGGCACCGTGGTCGGCGAACTGCGCAGCCACCTGAGCGAGCTCGAGAAGTCGCTCGACCAGTTCTTCCGCCGGCCGGCAGAAAAAGGCCTGCTGCGCACCGTGCCGACCCAACTGCTGCAGATGCGCGGCGTGTTCTCGGTGCTCGGCCTCGACCAGGCCGCGCAGACCGTCCAGCGCATGCGCGAAAACGTCGACCAACTGCTGGCCGAGGAATCCCCGGCCGACGAGATCCGCGCCTTCGATTCGCTCGGCAACAACCTGGGCGCGCTGGGCTTCCTGATCGACATGCTGAGCTACCAGCCGGCGCTGGCCAAGCGGCTGTTCGTGTTCGATGCCGAACTCGGCGAGCTCAAGCCCCTGATGGGACGCCAGGGCGCCGAGGCCGGCGCGCCGGAAGCCGCCGCGGCGCCGGTGTCCTTCGCCTCGGCCTCGGGGCCGGTCGCCGTTACCGAGACCGTGCTGAGCGTCGAAGAGGTGGATGCGCAGATCGCCGCCAAGCTGGCGGCGCTCGCGGCCCCGGGCAGCCGCAGCAAGCCGGCGCCGTCGCCGATCGAGGAATTCAGCCGCGCGACCGCCAACTGGACCGCGAAGATCACCGGCCCGGCGCCGCTCGAAGGGCTGCTGCCCGACACCGAGGTCACCGAGCTCGAGGAGGACGACCTCCAGAACATCTTCCTGGACGAGGCGCGCGAAGTGCTGCACAACGGCCTGGCTGCGGTGTCGGCGCTGTCGTCCCGTCCGGACGACGACGGCGAACTGACGGTGCTGCGCCGCGCCTTCCACACGCTCAAGGGCAGCTCGCGCATGGTCGGGCTGATGGATTTCGGCGAAGCCGCCTGGTCCTTCGAGCAGGTGCTCAACACCTGGCTGGCCGACCAGCGGCCGGCCACGCCGGAACTGGTCGCCGGCACCCGCAGTGCGCTGACGGATTTCGCGAAATGGGTGGAAGCGATCGCCGCCAACCAGCCGCACGGCTGGCATTCGGCGCCGTTCCGCAACATGGCCGAGGCGCTGCGCACCGGCGAGCCGCTGATGGCCGCGCCGCGCGTGGCCGATGCCGACGCGCTGGTGGCCGCGGCTCGCCACATCGCCGCCGAAACGCTGGCGGAGGCGCCGCCGTCGGCCGCGGCCCCCGAGGTGCTGCCGCCGCTTCCCGATCTGGAACTCGGTCCGATCGAGCCCGACCTGCCGCCGGCCGAGGAGCCGGCAACGGCAACGCCGTCCGCCGAAGCGCCCGACGCCGGAGCGATCCTGAAGGAGCCCTCTCGCGAGGCGCTGGAGGCACCGCGCGTGCCGGACGACTTCACCTCGACCGACTTTCTCGATTTCGACGGCAGCCCGGCGCCGGAAGAAGCGCCGGTGGACCTGGGCGCGCTCGAGGAGGTCGATTTCCTCGAGACCGTGCACACCTCGCTCGAGCCCGCGGCCTACGCGCCGCAAGCGCAGTCTGAGCCGGCGCCGGTGCCGGAACCGCAAGCGCCGCGGGAAGCCGAGCCGGCCCTGGACTTCTCGTTGCGGCTGGAACCCGAAGCCCCGGCCGAGGCACCGCAGGCCGCACATGTCGAGGTCGAGGTCGAACCGGTGATCGAAGGGTTGGCGCTGGCGCCGGTCGCGGAAGCGGCCGAAGAAGAGCTTCGGCCGGAAACCGAGTCCGAACCGGTCGCGGAGCCGGTAGCGGACGCAGAACCAGAACCAGAACCTGTCGCCGCGTCCGTGGTGGCTGCGATCGAGCCACCGGCCGCCGTTCCGCCGCTCGAGTTCGAGCCCGAACGCCCGGCCCTGCCGAGCGCCGAGGAGCAGGTCAAGGTCATCGGGCCGCTGCGCATCGGCATCGCGCTCTACAACGTCTATCTCAACGAAGCCGACGAGTGGTCGCGCCAACTGGCCACCGAGGTGGGCGAATGGGCGCTCGAATCGCACCAGCGGGTGTCCGACTCGACGATCGGGCTGGCGCATTCGCTGGCCGGCAGTTCGGCGACGGTCGGATTCCACAGCCTGTCGGGCATGGCGCGCCTGCTCGAGGCCGCGCTGCAGCACCTGCAGATGCAGGGCCGCGGAACGCCCCAGCAGGGCGCGGTGCTGGTCGGCGCCGCCGAGGAACTGCGCCGCTTGCTGCACCAGTTCGCGGCCGGTGTCCTCAAGGATCCGGTCGAAGGCACGCTGCGGGCGCTGCGCGAGGTCGCGGCCTCGATGCTGCCGGCCGAAGCGGCCGAGGCCCGTCCGACCTATCCGCACCTGGTGCGCGACGCCATGGCCGACGTGGCGCTCGACGACGGCGAGGATGCCATCGACGTTGCCGACGCGGTCGACGTCGATCTGTTCCCGATCTTCGAGGAGGAGGCGGCCGAGTTGCTGCCGGCGCTCGGTGCCGCATTGCGCGAATGGGCGCAGCATCCCGAGAATCCCGCGCCGCGCGCGTCCATGCTGCGGACCCTGCACACGCTCAAGGGCAGTGCCCGGCTGGCCGGCGCGATGCGCCTGGGCGAGCGCGCGCACCGCATGGAATCCGAGATCGAATCGCTCGGCGCCATGGGCGCCGACCGGGCGTCGATCGAGCAGCTGCTGACACGCTTCGACACGCTGCAGGCGACCTTCGATGCGCTGCGCGCCGCCGACGACGCGATCCAGACCGAGCTGGTGCAGCGCGCCGTCGCTGCGCCGCCCTTGCCGGTCGCGCCCAGGATCGAGGAAGCGCTGCCCGCCGAGGTCGCGAAAGCCGTGCCGCCGGAAGCGGCCGTGGCCGAGGCCGGACCGGTCGCCGCGCGCGGCACGGTGGCCGTGCCGTCGCCATCGGCGCTGACGCCGCTGCGTGCCGTTTCGAGCCAGGCGGTGCGCATCCGCACCCACCTGCTCGATCGGCTGGTGGCGCAGGCCGGCGAGGTCATCATCACGCGGTCGCGGCTCGAAGCCGAGATCGGCCAGCTGCGAAGTTCGCTCAGCGACCTGACCGGCAACCTCGACCGCCTGCGTCAGCAGTTGCGCGACATCGAAGTCCAGGCCGAGAGCCAGATGCAGTCGCGGCTGGCCCAGGCCAAGGACTCGCAGCAGGGCTTCGACCCGCTCGAGTTCGACCGCTTCACGCGGGTGCAGGAACTGACCCGCATGATGGCCGAGTCGGTCAACGACGTGGCGACCGTGCAGCGCACGCTGCAGAAGACGGTGCAGGCGACCGAGGACGACCTCAGCGCCCAGGCGCGCCAGACGCGCGAATTGCAGCGCGGGCTGCTGCGTACGCGCATGGTGGAGTTCGAGGGCATTTCCGAGCGGCTCTACCGCGTGGTGCGCCAGGCGTCCAAGGACACCGGCAAGCAGGTGCGGCTGGACATCACCGGCGGCTCGATCGAAATGGACCGCGGCGTGCTGGACCGCATGACGCCCGCCTTCGAGCACCTGCTGCGCAACTGCGTGGCGCACGGTATCGAGGATGCGGCGGTGCGCGAGCGGGCCGGCAAGGACGCCGGCGGCCTGATCGTCATCGAGCTGCACCATGAAGGCAACGACGTCTCGGTGAGTTTCCGCGACGACGGCGCCGGCCTGAACCATGAGCGGATCGTGGCGCGCGCCCGGACGCTCGGCCTGGTGGCCGAAGGCCAGCAGCTGAGCCCGGCGGAAGCGGCCGAACTGATCTTCCAGCCGGGGTTCTCGACCGCCGAACAGGTGTCCGAGCTGGCCGGCCGCGGGATCGGCATGGACGTGGTGCGGGCCGAAGTCGCCGCGCTCGGCGGCCGCATCGAGACCCACAGCCAGCCTGGCCAGGGCACGGTCTTCAAGCTGGTGCTGCCGCTGACCACCGCGGTGACGCACGTGGTCATGCTGCGCGCCGGCGGCACCTCGATCGGCGTGCCTTCCAATCTGGTCGAGCTGGTGCTGCGCGCGAGTGCCTCGGACCTCGAGTCCGCCTACCTCGATCAGCGCTATCCCTTCGGCGGCGAGCAGGTGCCCTTCTACTGGGCCGGGGCGCTGCTGCGGTCCTCGGCTCGCAGCGAGCGGGCACCGGCCAAGGCCAACACCATCGTCATCGTGCGAAGCGCGGCGCAGCGCGTCGCCCTGCACGTGGACGAAGTCCTGGGCAACCAGGAAGTGGTGGTCAAGAACCTGGGCCCGCAGCTGTCGCGGCTGCCGGGCATGGCCGCCATTTCGGTGCTGGCCTCGGGCGCGGTGGCGCTGATCTACAACCCCGTGGCGCTGGCCGCGGTGCATGGCGAGAAGGCGCGCGAATTCCAGGCCGCCGCCCGCCGCCAGCCGGCGGTGCGCGGTGCCGAGCCCGTGGCCGCGCTGCCGCCGGTGGTGCCGCAGGTGCCGCTGGTGTTGGTGGTGGACGACTCGATCACGGTGCGGCGCGTCACGCAGCGCTTGCTGCAGCGCGAAGGCTACCGCGTGGCGCTGGCGGCCGACGGCCTGCAGGCGCTCGAGCGGCTGCAGCAGGAGCGGCCGGCGGTGGTGCTGTCCGACATCGAGATGCCGCGCATGGACGGCTTCGACCTGGCGCGCAACATCCGCGCCGACCGGTCGCTGGCCGACCTGCCGATCATCATGATCACTTCGCGCATCGCCGAGAAGCACCACGAGCACGCGCGGGCGCTGGGCGTGAACCACTACCTCGGCAAGCCCTACTCGGAAGACGAACTGCTGCGGCTGGTGCGCAGCTACACGGGCGTCGATCTGCCGGCGGCGCTGGCAGCCTGATAGGAGAGCCCCCACGCTCCCTCACTTCGTGTGGTTGCTGCCCCCGAGGGGGCGTCAGCGTCTGTGCGAAGCGCGGACTACGCCGCGCTGGCGGCCCGGCGCCGGCCTGAGCGAAGCCGGTCACAACACCCGCACGCCGGGCAGCTTGCGCATGCCGCGGTCGAAGGTGGCCGTGAACTCGCACCCCTGCTGCGCATGCCTGGCGACGACCAGGCAGTCCGAGAAGCCGCACGCGCCCTGCTCGAACAGCGCGACCGCGTGTGCAATCGCTTCACGATCCTCGAAGGCGAAGGCCGTCTCTTCCAGGAGACTGCGTACGGCGATGAGCTGTGCCGCCTTGTCTTGATCGAACACTGATCGCAAGGTCCATACCGCTTCCGCCAGGACCACATCCGTCACCAGCAGTGACCCGGGCGTCGTGCCATGTTCGGCCAGCAGCGCATCGATGCGCTTGCTCTGGGCCGGATCATCGTCGAGCCACAGGCGCAGCAGGATGTTCGTGTCGATCCCGATCATCGGCCTGACGGCTTCCGTCTGCGCGAAGCCGCCGCGTGCTTGTCTCGCAAGTGCGCCGCAATCCCCTCGTCCATTTGCTCGACCGTTGGCGGCACGGCGTGGGGGGACTTGAGGAGGCCGCGAACCCGGCGCGCGTCGGGCCTGACTGCCCGTACCGTGATCGTGTTGTCCTCGAGGATCTGGAAATCGAGCATGGACCCTGCATCGAGCCCAAGCCGAACCCGGATCTCCTTGGGCAATGTGATCTGGCCTTTGCTGGTGAGTGTGGCAAACATCGCTGGAAATCCTTTCGCGGGAATTCCTTACATTGTATGAATGTAAGGAATTCGACGCGCTACTTGTCGATCACCCGGCGCGCGAATCGCTCCAGGTAGTCCAGCAGCCGATTGGCGCCGGCCACGGCCGCCGCTTCGTCGCAGGTCGCAATCCCCTGGGCCAGCTCCATGTGCGCGTTCGCGCCTTCGGTGATGTCGCCTTCATGCTGGTAGGCATACCAGAAGCGCCGGCATTGGACGATCAACGGCACGACGGCCTTGACCGCCGAGTCGTTGTGGCTGGCTTGGTGATTGGCTTGATCGAGTTCCTGGTCGGCCAGCATGTAGTCGTCGAGATTGCCGCGCGCAGCCGCCTTCACCATGCGCTCGGCGCAGCGCACGATTTCCTTTCGCTGGATGGCGGTGGCGCGGCGAGCCGAGCAGGCTGCGATCAGGTTCTCCAGCACCCTGCGTGTCTGGATCACATCGAGATGGTCCGCCAGATCGATCTGGGAGACCAGCAGTCCGCGTCGAGGCTGCTGCACGATGAGGCCGATCGAGATCATGCGCAGCAGCGCTTCGCGCACCGGGGTGCGGCCGAGACCGGTGGAGTCGGCGATGTCGGCTTCGACCACAGGGCTTCCGGGCTCGAGTTGCAGCGTCGAGATCAGCGTCTCGATGGCGTCGTAGGCCATGTCTGCGGCGCGTCGCTTGGGTGCGGTGGCTCGGGGCGATTTCAAGGCGAGGGGCATGGTCGGAGACGGCGTCCTGTGGAAGTCTGCGGGGAATTGTCCGCCTATCCCTCGGGGTCTGGATTCGAAATGCCCGCGAGCGTCGCGATGCGGGCCGGCGAGAACGGGGGGCGCGGTTCGGGCGCTGTCCAGCCGAGGAGAAACTGCGCCGCCGCACCGCAGACGCGGCCTTGGCATGCACCCATGCCGCAGCGGCTGTGCAGCTTGGCCTCGGTCCAGCCCGTGCAGGGCGTCAATGCCGCGTAAGGCACGTCTTCGCAGCGGCAAACGAGCGTGTCGGGAGCGGGCAGGCGCTTGAGTGCGGGGGCGAGCGCAAAGCTGCGCTGCAACTGCGCGGCGAAGGCGTTCCAGCGCGCGCGTTCGGGCCCGCAGGCTTGCGCCGCGGCGGTATGGCCCACGGCCGCGTGACCGGCGATCGCGCCTTGCACCAGCGCGCGCTCGCTGCCGCCGATGCCGGTGCATTCGCCCGCCGCATAGATGTCGGCGACCGAGCAATGCTGCATTCCATCGACTGCCAGCGCCTGCATGCCGCCCGGGACCGGTGCCAGGGTGCAGCCCAGCGCCCGGCCGAGCTCTGTGTTCGGCACCAGACCGAAGCCGCAGGCGATGCGTTCGCAGGCCATGTCCGTCTGGCGGCCGTTGCGCAGGATGCGTGCTGCGCTGACCCGGCCGCTGCCCAGGGCCGCGACGACCCGCGCGGCGGTTCGGTACTGCCGGTCGACCAGGGGCAAAGCCTGCGCGGCCTTGCCCGGCCAGCCGGCCAAGCGCAGCGCGAATCCGGCGACCGCTGCGAAGCTGGCTTGTTCGGCAATGCGCACGACCTGCGCGCCGGCCTGGCGTGCGGCGGCCGCGGCGGCCAGCAGCAGCGGGCCGCTGCCGGCCACCACGATGCGCTCGCCGGCCACGGGCAAGCCGGCCTTGAGGAGGGCCTGCAGCGCGCCGGCACCGGTCACGCCAGGGAGCGTCCAGCCCGGAAACGGCAGCAGCAGTTCGCGGGCGCCGGTGCACAGGATGAGCTTCTTCCAACGCAGCCGCCAGCCGCGTTGCGCATCTTCCAGCAACAGTTGGTTCGGCGCCGTCGCGGCAACGATGCGCGTTCCGCTGCAGATCCGCACGTTGGTGCAACGGGAGACCGCGTCGCGCCATTTCCCGGCTGCCGCAGGCAGGTGCGCGCCGGGTCCGTCGCGCCAGATCTGGCCGCCCGGCACCGGGTTGTCGTCGACCACCACGATGCGGGCGCCACTGGGCGCAGCGGCCACGGCCGCGGCCATGCCGGCCGGCCCCGCGCCGATGATCAGCACGTCGCAGTGCTCGGTGAGGACGCTCATCGCAGTGTCTCCACCCGCATGCCCTCGGCGCAAACGGTTTGGCAGGCCAGGCGTCGGCGGCCATCGATGTCGACCCGGCATTCCTGACAGATACCCATGCCGCAGAAAGGCGCACGCGCCTCGCCCCGCACCGAGCGGCGCGCGGTTCCCAGGCCGGATGCGTCGGCGATGCGCAGTGCCGACGCGACCGAACTGCCCGGGGGAACGGACACCGGCCAGCCATCGATGTGCAGGGCCAGCATGGCCGGCGCCGTCGTCATGCGGCCTCCAGGAAGCGCGCCGGGGCGTAGGGCGCGGGGTCGAAGGCCGGCGTACCTCCGGTCATGAGGGCCGCCAGCAGATCGGCGCTGCCGGTGGCCGTGGTGACGCCCAGGCCTTCATGGCCCACGGCAAGCCAGAGCCCTTCGCGCCAAGGATGACGGCCCAGCATCGGCAGGCTGTCGGGCGTTGCGGCACGCAGTCCGGTCCAGGATCGGATCGCGTTGAGATCCGCCAGGCCCGGCATGTAGCTCAGTGCGCGCTGCAGCATCTGCTCCAGCATGGCCGCCTCCACGGCAGTGTCCGTGATGTCGAACTGGCGCGAGGAGCCCAGCAGCAACTGGCCGGTGGGTCGGGGCTGCAGGTTGAACGCGACCGAAGGCCCCTCGCTGTGGTGGGCGCTTGTGACGTAGCCCAGTTCTACCAGCTGGTGGTGCGCAGTGCCGGGGTAGCGGTCGGTGATCAGCAGGTGGCCCTTCTTGGGCCTGATCGGCAGTTCCGGGCACAGCGTGGTGGCCTGGATGCCATTGGCCAGCAGAAGGTGGGGCGCATGCCGGCGGCTGCCGTCGGCGAGCCGGACACCACGCTCTTCGATCGCCACCACCTCGGCGCGTTCGACCTGGATGCGGCCATCGGTGTGCCCGAGCAGCCAGCGCGCTGCGTTGGGCGCATAGACGATGCTGTCGCCGGGCACCTCGAGTGCGCCCGCCAGGCCGGAGCGCAACGCGGGCTCGGCCGCGGCCAGCGCGCCGGCGCCGAGCAGGCGGCAGTCGATGCCGTGATCGGCAAGGCGCGCGCGCTTCTCTTCGGCGGCGGCCATTTCCTCGCCGTTTGCGGCAATCCAGAGCGTGCCGCAGCGCGTGAACGCGCAATCGCTGCCCATTCGCGGCGCCAGCGCATGCCACAACGCAAGCGAGTGCCGGCAGAGCGCGAGTTCGGCCGGGTTGTCGTCCATCACCACCAGATGGCCCATGCCGGCGCCTGTCGCTGCGCCCAGGCCGGCATCGAGCACCCTCACCTGAAGGCCGGCCTGAGCCAGCGCCCGGGCACAGGCCGCGCCCACKATGCCGGCGCCAATCACGAGAACGTCGTCGGCGTTCATCTGCACTGCTTCAGAGCCGAATGCCCCAACCGAAGAGGTCGTCGTCATCGATCAGGAGCGTGGCCTCGGCGCTGATGTGGGCGCGGCCGCGGATGGTCGGGACGACCCGCCCATCCACCAGTTCATAGCTGGCCTCGAAGCGACTGCCGATCACGCTGGCCTGGCGCCAGACTTCGCCGGGTGCGAGCTTGCCGTCGGCTGCAAGGCAGGCGACCTTGGCGCTCGTGCCCGTGCCGCACGGCGAGCGGTCATAGGCCAGGCCGGGACAGAGCACGAAGTTGCGGCTGTCTGCGCCCTGGTCGTCGTCGGCGAACAGCTCGATGTGGTCGATCTCCGCGCCATCGTCACCCTGGATGCCCTGTGTTGCCAATGCCTGACGCAGTGCCGACGAATAGGTGGTGAGTGCGGCCAGGTTGTCGCTCGCCACGCGCTGCCCATGATCGCTCGCAAGGAAGAACCAGTTGCCGCCCCAGGCCACATCGCCGTGCACCGTGCCATGGCCCGGCACGGCCACCGCAACCTGATGCAGGTGCCGGTAGGCGGCGACGTTGCGCACACTGACCTGGCCGTCGTCGTGCAGGGTCGCCGTCACCGTGCCCACCGGCGTCTCGATGCGATGGCTGCCGGTTCCGATGCGGCCCATGTGCGCCAGGCTCGCGACCAAGCCGATGAGGCCGTGTCCGCACATGCCGAGATAACCGGCGTTGTTGAAGAAGATCACGCCCGCCGCGGCATCGGGTGCCACGGGCTCGCACAACAGCGCGCCGACCACGACATCGCTGCCGCGCGGTTCCAGCACCGTGGCTCTGCGCCACGCGTCGTGTGCACCGGCCAGCAGCGCGCGGCGTTCGGCCATGCTGCCGCCGCCGAGATCGGGAAATCCGCCGATGACCAGCCGGGTGGGCTCGCCGCCCGTGTGGGAGTCGATGACCTGGATGCGTTGCATGCTGGGGCCCTCAATAGCTGTCGAGCGGCACCGGCGCCGCGTTCTTGAAGGTGAACACCGTGATGGGCGCCTGCTTCAGGTTGCCCTTGTCGTCATAGCTGTAGCTGGCGGCCACGCCCTTGTAGGTCGCCTTGTGAAGTTCCGCGCCCACTTTGTCGGGATCGATGGAGTTGGCCTTCTGCATGGACTCGCCGATGAACATGAGCTGGTCGTAGTACGAGGCCGCATAGGCGTCGGCATCGACATTGAAGCGCTTCTTGAACTTCGCCTTGAAGGCCGGGCCGTTCACCGCCTTCTCGAGGATCGAGCCGCCCTGGGCGCAGAAGACGGTGTCGTTGACCGCATCGCCGCCCAGCTTGCCCATCTCCGGGCTGCACAGCGTGTCGCCGCCGAGCAGCTTCGCGGAGATGCCGAGCTGCTTCATCTGGCGCGCCATGGGTGCGCCCTGCGGTGCGTAGCCGCCGAAGAAGATCGCTTCGGGCTGCTTGGCCTTCAGGTTGGTCAGGATGGCGGTGAAGTCGACCGCCTTGTCGGTGGTGAACTCCTGCCGCACCATGGCGAGGCCCTGCGCCTTCGCCTCCTTGGTGAACTCCTCGGCGAGGCCCTGGCCGAACGCGGTCCGGTCGTCGATCACGCCCACCGTCTTCACCTTGAGCACCTTCGCCGCATAGACCGCCATGGCGGATCCGATCTGGTTGTCGCCGGCGATGATGCGATAGAGGTTCTTGTAGCCGCCCTGCGTCACCTTGGGGTTGGTGCCCACGGTGGACACCAACACACCCCCGTCGCCGTAGACCCGCGAGGCCGGAATGGCGACGCCCGAACAGTAAGGTCCCAGGACAAACTTGACGCCGTCGTCGACGAACTTTTGCGCGACGCTGACGCCCGTCTTGGCGTCGCACTGGTCGTCTTCGGATCGCAGCTCGAACTTCAGCGTCTTGCCGCCGGCCACGATCTTCTTCGCGTTGAGCTCCTCGATCGCGAGGCGCAGCCCGTTTTCATTGTCCTTGCCCGCGTAGGCGTTGGGACCCGACAGCGGACCGCTGTGGCCGATCTTGACCACCTGCTCCTGGGCCCGCGCGGGGCCCGCGAGGGCGAGTGCCGCGAATGCCGCAAGGCCGAGAACCGGAATCGTGTGTGCTTGGGGCTTCATGCTTGTTCCTGGGCGGGAGACGGTGAATGGGCGGCTTGAAGAGGATTCAGCTGACCGAGCGGTACTCGGCGGGCCRCGTCGCGAGCGCCTTCTTGACGATGGCCTCGACGGCTTCGCGCTCGCTGCCGACCAGCGGCAGGCGCGGGCGGCGCATGTGCTCGGTGCCCACGCCCGCCAGCACGTCGATCAGCTTCAGGTTCTGCACCAGCTTGGTGGACACGTCCAGGTGCAGCATGGGTGTCATCCACTGGTAGAGCTTGAGCGCCTCGGCGAACTTGCCGGCCTTCATCAAGTCGTAGAGCGCCACGGTTTCACGCGGGAAGGTGCAACCGACGCCGGCCAGCAAGCCGTCGCAGCCCAGCGCCAGGCCTTCGTAGGCGAGGTCGTCGACGCCCAGGAACAATTGGTAGCGCTGGCCCAGGGCATTGCGCAAATCGGTGATGCGGCGGATGTCGCCACAGCTTTCCTTGATGGCAACAATCCATTCGCAGTCGGCCAGCTCGGCCATGTGCGCGGGCAAGAGGTCGACCCGGTAGGCGATTGGGTTGTTGTAGACCATCACCGGTTTTTGCGCCGCGTTGGCCATGGTGCGCACGTTCAGCATGGCTTCGCGCGCGTCGGCCACGTAGATGACCGAGGGCATCACCATATAGCCGGCCACGCCGAGCTTGTTGGCGCCGTCGATGTAGCGCAGCGCCTCGCGCGTGCTGGTCTCGGAGACGTTGGCCAGCACCGGCACGCGACCGTCGCTCGCGTCCAGCGCGATCCTCGCGACGTCCAGCTTTTCCTCGAGAGTCAGGGTGCTGGCTTCGCCCAGCGACCCGCAGGTGACGATGCCGTGGACGCCGTTGCGGATCTGGAAGTCGATGTGCTTCGCGGTTCCCTCGGCGTCGATGCGCTCGTCGGCGTGGAACTTGGTGGTGACGGCAGGGAAGATGCCCTGCCAGCGGGGATGGGTCATTGCAGTGCTCCTGTAAACGGGGGATGGGTTCGAAGTGATTTGTTAATATATTAGAAAGATATTTTAAATATCTTCTCAGGGTTTCTGTCAGCTTGATTGATGGGGACTTCTGTGCCTGAGAAGGAGCGCGGCGGCAGAGTCCGCGCGTCTTCAAAAGCAAAGAGCCCGCAGCGAGCGGGCTCTGGATATGTCATCGGAGGACGGAAGACGGCGAGCAGCTGGGGGCGCGCCCGAGACCTGTCCTATGGCCGGAGTCGCCCAGCACCCGCCGCGCGCTCCCCCTGCCGCACCACCGCGTAGCGCTGCAGCGTGCGCTCGCGGGCCTCGGCGTGGTCGACCACCGCCTTCGGGTAGTTCCGCCCGAGCTCGACGCCGGCGGCCAGGAGCTCCACCGGACTGGCGGTCCAGGGCGCATGGATCGCCGCGTTCGACAGCTTCGCCAGCTGCGGCAGGTAGCGGCGGATGAACTTGCCCTCCGGGTCGAAGCGTTCGCTCTGCGTGACCGGGTTGAAGATCCGGAAGTAGGGTTGCGCGTCGCAGCCGCTCGAGCTCGCCCACTGCCAGCCGCCATTGTTCGACGCCAGCTCGAAGTCGTTGAGATGCTCGGCGAAGTAGCGCTCCCCGCGGCGCCAGTCCAGCCCCAGGTCCTTGCAGAGAAAGCTCGCCACCACCATCCGCAGGCGGTTGTGCATGTAGCCGGTCTGGTTGATCTGCGCCATGGCCGCGTCGACCAGCGGGTAGCCGGTCTGCCCCTTGCACCAGGCACCGAACAACTGGTCGGCGTGCTTGCCGTGGTGCCACTGGATCCGGTCGTATTCGGGCTTGAAGCTGCGTGACTGGCCGCCTTCGGCCACGTGCGGATGGTGGGTGAGGATCTGGAAATAGAAATCGCGCCAGATCAGCTCGCTGAGCCAAGTCGCCGCGCCCGCGTCCCCTTGCAGCGACAGCTGGTGCGCCACGCCCGCCAGCTGGCGGATCGACACGGTGCCGAAGCGCAGGTGGACGCCGAGATAGCTCGGCCCGCGCACCGACGGATAGTCGCGGGCGGTGTCGTAGCGGTCGATGCGCTGGAAGAAGTCGTCGAACAGCGCGGCGCCGCCCTGGCTGCCGGTCGGGATGTCCAGCGCCGACAGGTTGCTCTTCTCGAAGCCGAGCGCGGCCAGCGCCGGCACCGGCGCGCGCAGCGTGTCCGGCACGGGCGCCAGCGCGTCGGCATACCTGCGGACTGGGTAGGGTTTCAGGTAGAAAGCATCGACCTTGGCCAGCCAGGCTCGCTTGTAGGGCGCGAACACGCCGTAGGGCTGGCCGGACTGGGTCAGCAGCTCGTCGCGTTCGAAGATGGTCTGGTCCTTGCAGACGTGGAAGGCCACGCCGGCGTTCGCCAGCGAACCCAGCACCCTGGCATCGCGGGCCAGGGCGTCGGGCTCGTCGTCGCGGTTCGCGAACACCGCCTGGGCGTCGAGCGAATGCGCCAGCTGCGCAATCTCGTCCTCGGCCACCGCATGGCGCACGACCAGCCCGCCGCCCAGGGCCTCGAGCTCCGCCTGCAGCTCGACCAGGGACTCTCGGATGAACTCCACCCGCCGGTCGACGCGCGGCAGCGGGTCGAGGATCGCCCGATCGAAGACGAACACGCAGACCACCTGCCGGCAGGCGCGCAGCGCCTGGTAGAGCGCCGCGTTGTCGTCCACGCGAAGATCCCGTCTAAACCACATCAGTCCCTTGGGATAGATCTTGTCGACGGCCGGTAAAATCGGGGGCATGGCCCTTGATTCTGCACCGATGAACCTCACGCATCATTTCCTGATCGCGATGCCGGGGCTCGAAGACAAGGCCTTCAGCCGCAGCGTGGTCTACCTCTGCGAGCACAGCGAGCGCGGCGCGCTCGGGCTGGTGATCAACAAGCCCAGCGACATCAATCTCGGCGCGCTGTTCGAGAAGATCGAGCTGCACCTGTCGCGCCCCGAACTGGGCAATGCGCCGGTGTTCCAGGGCGGCCCGGTGCAGACCGAGCGCGGCTTCGTGCTCCACGAGCCGGTGTTCGCGGACGCCGACAAGCCCAACGAATCCGTCTACGCATCGACCATGACGATCCCGGGCGGCCTCGAGATGACCACCTCCAAGGACGTGCTCGAGGCGCTGGCCACCGGCGCCGGTCCGCGCAAGGTGCTGGTGTCGCTCGGTTACTCGGCCTGGGGCGAGGGCCAGCTCGAATCCGAACTGGCCGAGAACAGCTGGCTCACCGTGGGCGCCGACCCGGCCGTGATCTTCGACACCCCGGTCGAGCAGCGCTACGACAAGGCGCTCTCGCTGCTGGGCCTGGAGGCCTGGACCCTGTCGCCCGATGCGGGGCATGCATGAGCGTTCCGGCGATGCCTGACCGCGCTGTTCCTGCTCCGTCCGTCCCCTCCCATTTCCAAAGCTTCCTGGCCTTCGACTTCGGCCAGAAGCGCACCGGGGTCGCCAGCGGCAACAGGCTGCTGCGCACGGCCACCCCGCAGGCCACCATCAAGGCCGAGGGCGATGCCCGCTTCGCGCAGGTCGAGGCCCGGATCCGCGAATGGCAGCCTGACGCGCTGGTGATCGGCGTGCCCTACCACCCCGACGGCGCGCCCCACGAGAACACCCGGGCGGCCCAGCGTTTCGCGCGGCAGCTCCACGGGCGCTTCCACCTGCCGGTGTACGAGGTCGACGAGCGCTACAGCACCACCGAGGCGCTGGCCGGCGGCGCCCGCGACGCCGATGCCGCCTCGGCCTGCATCATCCTTGAACAGTTCCTGAGGAGTCTCCCGTGAACGCAATCCCCGACGCCGAAGCGCTCTATCTCGAGCTGCTGCGCGGCGTGAAATCACTCATGCGCCCCGACACCCGCCTGGTCGGCATCACCTCGGGCGGCGCCTGGCTGGTCGAGCGGCTGCAGAAAGACCTGGGCCTGCCCGGCGCGCCCGGCGTCATCTCCTCGGCGATGCACCGCGACGACTTCGCCCGCCGCGGCCTGGCCGCCAGCGCGCAGACCACGCTGCCCTTCGACGTCAACGGCGCCGACGTGCTGCTGCTCGACGACGTGCTCTACACCGGCCGCACCATCCGCGCGGTGCTCAACGAGCTGTTCGACTTCGGTCGTCCGGCCTGCGTGCGGCTGGCGGTGCTGATCGACCGCGGCGGCCGCCAGCTGCCGGTGGCGGCCGATTTCGCGGCGCAGAGGCTGGAACTGCCCGCGACGCAATTGCTGGCCCTGGCCCGCAGCGACGGCGGCGCCTTCGCCTTCAAGGTGGAGGAAAGCAAATGAACCCCCACGCTCATCACTTCATGTATTCGCTGCCCCCCGAGGGGGCACAGGCCTTCCTTGGGGCGGCCCGGCGGGAGGCCTGAAATGAAAAGCCCCCACTCTCATCACTTCATGTATTCGCTGCCCCCCGAGGGGGCGCAGGCCTCCCTTGGGGCGGCCCGGCGGGAGGCCTGATGCTCTACAAACGAAACCCCCAGCTCAACAAGAACGGCGAGCTGATCCACCTGCTGTCGATCGAGGGCCTGCCGAAGGACATCGTCACCCACATCCTCGACACCGCGGCCAACTTCACCAGCGTCAGCGACCGCGAGGTCAAGAAGGTGCCGCTTTTGCGCGGCAAGAGCGTGTTCAACCTGTTCTTCGAGAACTCGACCCGCACCCGCACCACCTTCGAGATCGCGGCCAAGCGCCTGTCGGCCGACGTCATCAACCTCGACATCGCGCGCTCCTCGGCGACCAAGGGCGAGTCGCTGCTCGACACCATCGCCAACCTGAGCGCCATGGCCGCCGACCTGTTCGTCGTGCGCCACAGCGAGTCGGGCGCGCCCTACCTGATCGCTCAGCATGTGGCGCCGCACGTCCACGTGGTGAATGCCGGCGACGGCCGGCATGCGCATCCGACGCAGGGGCTGCTCGACATGTACACGATCCGCCACTACAAGAAGGACTTCTCCAACCTCACGGTGGCGATCGTCGGCGACGTGCTGCATTCGCGCGTGGCGCGCTCCGACATCCACGGGCTGACCACGCTGGGCTGCGCCGAGGTCCGCGTGGTCGGCCCCAAGACCCTGGTGCCGAGCGACATGGCGCAGATGGGCGTGCGCGTATGCCACACGCTCGAGGAAGGCATCAGGGACTGCGACGTGGTCATCATGCTGCGGCTGCAGAACGAGCGCATGAGCGGCGCGCTGCTGCCGTCGTCGCAGGAATTCTTCAAGACCTTCGGCCTCACGCCGGAGAAGCTGCAACTGGCCAAGCCGGATGCGATCGTGATGCATCCGGGGCCGATCAACCGGGGTGTCGAGATCGACTCCGCGGTGGTCGATGGCCGCCAGAGCGTGATCCTGCCGCAGGTCACTTTCGGCATCGCCGTGCGAATGGCGGTCATGAGCATCGTCGCAGGTAACGAAGCATGAAATGGCGGGTGCTCGGCTACTGCGCGGGCCGATCTCGCGCCTGCGCTGCTCGCCGTGCGCGAGCACGAGCGCTGCTCGACGCGACCTCGACCCGCTCGCTACGCCGCTCCCCCGCCATTTCCCGCCGCTGAGTAGAGAACCAACATGAATATTCTGATCGTCAACGGCCGGGTGCTGGACCCGGCTTCCGGGCTCGACCGCCAGGCCGACATCGCGATCGCCGACGGCCTGGTGCAGGCCATCGGCGATGTCTCGTCCGAATTCCGCGCCGAGCGCACGCTCGACGCCCAGGGCTGCCTTGTCGTGCCCGGCCTGGTCGACCTGGCGGCGCGGCTGCGCGAGCCGGGCTACGAGCACGAAGGCATGCTCGAGAGCGAGATGGGCGCGGCCGCGGCCGGTGGCGTCACCAGCCTGGTCTGCCCGCCCGACACCGATCCGGTGCTGGACGAGCCGGGCCTCGTCGAAATGCTCAAGTTCAGGGCCGAGAAGCTGCAGCGCGCGCGTCTGTTCCCGCTCGGTGCGCTGACGCGCGGGCTGGCCGGCGAGGTGCTGACCGAAATGGCCGAGCTGACCGAGGCCGGCTGCATCGGCTTCGGCCAGGCCGAAGTGCCGCTCGGCAACACGCAGGTGCTGCAGCGCGCGCTGCAATACGCGAGCACCTTCGGCTACACGGTCTGGCTGCGCCCGCAGGAGCGCGACCTCGGCAAGGGCGTGGCCGCCAGCGGGCCGCTGGCGACCCGGCTCGGGCTGTCGGGCGTGCCGGTCGCGGCCGAGACCATCGCCATCTTCACCATCGTCGAGCTGATGCGAAGCACCGGCGCACGGGTCCACCTGTGCCGCCTGTCGAGCGCGGCGGGGGTCGCGCAGGTGCGCGCGGCCAAGGCCGAGGGCCTGCCGATCAGCTGCGACGTCAGCATCAATTCGCTGCATCTCGTCGACACCGACATCGGTTTCTTCGACAGCCGCGCGCGCCTCAACCCGCCGCTGCGCCAGCAGCGCGACCGCGATGCGCTGTCGGCCGGCCTGGCCGACGGCACCATCGACGCGCTGGTGTCCGACCACACGCCGGTGGAAGCGGATGCCAAGACGCTGCCCTTCGCCGAAAGCGAGCCCGGCGCCACCGGCCTCGAGCTGCTGCTGCCGCTGGCGCTGAAGTGGGGCGAACAGAGCGGCGCCGGCCTGCGGCGCGCGATCGAGGTCGTGACGGCCACGCCCGCCCGGCTGCTGGGCGCTCCGGGCGTCGGCCAGCTCGCCGCGGGCGCAGCCGCCGACCTCTGCGTGGTCGACCCGACGCACGAATGGCAGGTCACGCCCGAGGCGCTCCAGAGCCAGGGCAAGCACACCCCCTTCGGCGGCTACGCCATGCGCGGACGGGCCCGCCACACGCTCATCGGCGGCCGGGTGGTGCACGGCTGATGCAGTCCCTGTCGGCCGGCTGGAGGCTGCTGCGCGCGACCGCGCATGTGCTTTCGGGCTGGTGGACCATCCGCAGGCGCTTCCCGCACCTGTCGCCGGCGGAGCGCGAGCTGCGCGTCCAGCAATGGGCCGAGCGCATGCTGAGCCTGATGGGCATCCGGCTCACGGTGCTCGGCACGCCGCCCGTGCACGGGCCGGTGCTGGTGGTGTCCAACCACCTGTCATGGCTGGACATCCTGACGATCCACGCGGCGCGGCATGTGCGCTTCGTCTCCAAGGCGGGGGTGGGCCACTGGCCGTTGATCGGCACCTTGTCCACCGGCGCCGGCACCCTCTACATCGAGCGCGAGCGCCGGCGCGACGCGGTGCGCGTCGTCCACCACATGACCGAGGCGCTGCGCGCGGGCGACGTGATCGCGGTCTTTCCCGAGGGCACGACCAGCGACGGCCACGGCCTGCTGCCCTTCCATGCCAACCTGTTGCAGGCGGCGATCTCGTCCGGCGCGCCGGTGCAGCCGGCCGCGCTGCGCTTTGCCGATGCGGCCACCGGCGAGACCAGCCATGCCGCGCGCTATGTCGACGACGACAACCTGCTGAGTTCGCTGTGGAGCACGCTGAAGGCGCCGCCCTTGCTGGCGATCGTCCGATTCGGCGAGCCCCAGCCCTCGCTGGGTCGCGATCGCCGAGGCTGGGCGAAGAGCCTGCACGCCGACATCCAGGCGCTGCGGCGCGAACTCAAGTAGCGCCTGCGGGCAAAAAAGCAGCGCCCCGAAGGGCGCTGTGCAACGGCGCCGGATGGCGCCGGGAGGAGGAATCGTTGCGTGTCTCCGGTCGCTGGGTGTGCTTGCACGATAGGCGAGCGCAGGCCCGCCGCCTGCCGGAGAAGGCAATGCAAGCGCGTGGGCGACTGCCTACAGGCCGGCCGGTGCCGGCAGCAGGCCCAGGTAGTGGTCGAGCATCTGGAAGTGGTCGTCCAGGAACCGGTCTTCCAGCGCGCGAAGTTGGTCGATCGGGGTCCATTCGGCGGCCGCTGCGTCGTCGTCGGCCCGCAGTTCCGGCAATTCGCGGTCGCCCAGGTCGAAGAAGTGGCCGTGGGTGATGGTGCGGCCGCGCGCGCTGCGGTCGGGGCGGTCGAAGACGTCGGTGGCCTTCAGGCAGGCGCGCAGCGTGGCGGCTGGCAGCGCGAGATGCGTTTCTTCCTCGAGCTCGCGCAGGGCGGCCTGCTGCGTGGTCTCGCGCTGCTCCAGGAAGCCGCCTGGTACCGCGAACAATCCCTTGCCGGGGGCCTGGCCGCGGCGGATCAGGAGAACATGGCGGCCGCACTTCACGACGCAGTCGACCGTGACGAGGACCGGCGGATACGGCGCCGAAGCCCAGGAGGCCTCGTACTGGCGCAGCATCTCGGCCTCCTCGGCCAGGGCCTCGAAGAGCGGCCCGGTGCGCCATGCGCGCAGGAACTCGACGCTGCCCGGCGGCAGTTCGCCGGCCAGCTCGACCAGCGCCGTCGCCGGCGCCGCGAACAGCGCGTCGCGCATCCGGCTGGTGCGCCGCACCGGCACGTTGGCCGCCCGCCGCAGGGTCCAGTCCGGGAAGGCTTCGAGGTAGTCGCGGGTGGCATCCCTGGGGTGGCCGACCAGCGTCACCGTCGGCGACCCGGTCGTTTCGGCGCCGCCCGGCGCGTGCGCCACGGCATGGCGCACGTCAGCGATCCAGCGGGCGTCGTCGAAATAGTCGCGCACCGGCAGGCAGTGCAGCCGCTGTCGCTCGGCTTCCGGGAACGCCAGCCGGACCATCTCGGCGCGCTCCTCCCAGGTGAAAGGATGCTTGGGCGAGCGTGCCTGGAAGGCCGAGCCGATCACCACGACGACGCGCGGGGTGGCGTCGAGCGCCAGCTTCACGAGCGACAGGTGGCCGTTGTGAAAGGGCTGGAAGCGGCCGATGACGACGGCGACACCGGGAGAGTTGTGAATTTGCACTGACAGGCCTGAAATGTCGGGTTACTTGGCTCATTGCACCAAATGCGTATATCCAGAGGGCGTTCCTCGCTTTATGCTGGCTCCCGGATTCTTTCCTAACCATCCATCAAGGAACGCCAATGAGCAAAATTCTCGCCATCATGATCGCCGGCCTCTTTGCCGCAGGTGCCTACGCGCAAGCCCCCAAGGGAGCCTCCTCGGAGAGCTCGCCGATCATGAACAGCAAACCCCAGGAACGCGCCGAAGCCAAGGTCGAAGCCAAGCCGCAGGGCAAGGTGAAGGCGGCCGGCGGCGACACGCTGAAGACCGGTGAAAGCGATGCGATCGGCACCGGCAAGGCCGCCGAAGCCGGCCAGAAGAAGGAAGCGACCCGCACTGCGAAGCATCCGAACCGCAAGCAGAACCCGCAAGGCGGCACGCCGCAGTGATCGAGCGCTCGATAGCGGTGAGCTATCGAGCATCGTCTCTCAGCACTGGCTGACCGGGACATCCTCGCGGAAACCGGCAGCGCGCGAGCCTTCCCGTCCGGCGCGCCCGGACGAGGTCTCCCCCTCGAAAGGCGCAGTGGGATCAGCAGAACATGAACGCCAGGATGGCGGCGTCGTCGGCCCAGTTCAGGAGTGCGTACCCAGCCAGCCGGTAAGCCAGAACCGTCGCTTGGTCGATCAGGGATTGCGCGCGCATTGGGAGTGCATGCATCGAGGCGCGCCACGTCCTGTCCGGCATCACATCTTCGGTGGCCAGTTGTGAGCTTCCTCCTGGCAGTCTTTGCACCACGCATAGAACGCGTCGTACATCACCATCCCGTGCTCGAGCATCTCGTGGTCGTCGCTGAAGTTGCGCGACAGACCGAGCGATAGCGCATACAGGCCCGCCGACTGCGGAGTCAAATCGAGCCGAGAGGTGTCTGCGCCTCGCACGATGGCCGCCAACTGCTGCAAGGCAGGTTCCCGCAGGTCGTATTTCTCGAGGAACGCGTCAAAGCTGCAAAGGTCTCCGACGTGCGTCATCTCGACGCCAGGGATGTCGTACGGCACGGCGCCTGTCCTCTCGGCCGTCGCCAGGACTTGGTCAGCCGGGACGTAAAGGAACTGAGGTGCGTCGTCGATGAAGCGCGCGATGAGCCACGGGCATGCAATGCGGTCGATCTTGGGCCGCTCACGAGTCACCCATTTCATGATGCTGTTCCTTTGGGTTCCACCGCCAGACCTGCAGCCTGCCAGCCGTCGATGCCGCCGCGCAGGTAGCGCGCGCGCAGACCCGCCGCACGCAGGCGCAGTGCGGTCGCACGCCCGACCTCGTGTCCATAGACACAGTAGACGACCACCTCTCGGTCGGATGGCAGGTCGGATGCCCACCGGTCGACAGCGGCCGGGTCGCGCCAGGCGGCGCCGCACAATCGACTGGCCGCGTCGTTGAAGACGCCGGAGCGCCGCACGTCGACCACCACGGCACCGGCAATCTCATCCTGTGCCGCCCCGAAAGGTTCGCTGGCACCGTGGACGGCGAGCTGATAGCGCGCGTACGCCTTCGCCCAGTCGATGTTCTCCATGAACGCATCGACGTAGCTGCCCGCGGCGGCGCCGAAGTCCATGTGGTACGCGTGCTCGTACATGTCCAGTGCGAGGAGGGGGATGCCGCCGGCCAACGCGTGCGCATGGTCCGCAGCCCATTGGTTCACGAGGGTCCCGTCCCGCGGTTGAAACACGAGCAGAACCCAGCCCGACCCGCCACCCAACGCCTTGCCCATGGCGACGAATTCCTCGCGCCAACGGGCGAGGCTGCCGAAGTTCGCCTGCAGCGCCAGTTCCATGGCCGGCGTCATGGTCTGCCCGTCGCCACCGAGGCTGCCGAAGTACAGCTCATGCAAGAGCATGGCGTTGTTCGCGACGAGCTCTTCACGCTTCAAGCCGTTCAGCTGGAAGCCCGGCATGGTTGCAGGCGACAGGGCGGCCAGTTCCGAGCGGATGGCGTTCAGCCGCTGGACCGCGCCGCCATAGTTGTTCTGGTGATGGCTGCGCATCAGCTTCTCGGACAAGCCGCGCAGCGCCGCAGCTTCAAAGGGCAAGTCCTGGATTCGGTTTTCCATGGGGAACCTCTCATGCCAACAGGGGCCGCAGAAAGGTCAACGCCAGCCCGGCCAGGCCGCAGGCCAGGACCACCGGGATGACGCCGACCTTGAATCGGAACAAGGCAACGGCCGCCGCGAGGCCGATGAGCGCCGAGGGCCACTCGAAGGGGCCGGAAAGCCCTCGTGGCCAGAGCACGTGGTACGCGAAGAAGACGGCCAGGTTCACGATGACGCCCACCACGGCGGCCGTGATGCCGGTCAGCGGCGCCGTGAACTTGAGGTTGCCGTGCGTCGACTCGATGAAGGGTGCACCCAGCAGGATGAAGAAGAACGAGGGCAGAAAGGTGAAGAAGGTCACCACGGTGGCGGCCACCGCGCCCGACAGGAAGAGCGCGTCCGGGCCGAAGACAGCCTTCGTCCAGCCGCCGAGAAAGCCGACGAAGGACACCACCATGATCAGCGGGCCGGGCGTCGTTTCGCCGAGCGCCAGTCCGTCGATCATCTGCGGCGCGGTCAGCCACTGGTGGTGCTCGACCGCGCCCTGGAACACATAGGGCAGCACCGCATAGGCGCCGCCGAAGGTCATCAGCGCCGCCTTGGTGAAGAACCACGCCATCTGCGTCAGCACGGCATCCCACCCGAAGAGCGCCGTCAAGGTCCCGATGGCGGCGAACCAGAGCGCGAGGCACACCGCAAGCACGCGGCCGAAGCGGCGCCAGGTGAACAGCGCATGCTCGGGCGTCGGCGTGTGGTCGTCGATGAGGGCCGGGCCGAGCGACGTGCTCGCCTTGCCGTGCCCGCCGCCTGCCGTGAACTTCGCCGGCGCGAAGCGGCCGCCGACATAGCCGATGACGCCCGCGGCCAGCACGATCAGCGGGAACGGCAACTGCAGCGCGAAGATGGCGAGGAAGGCCGCCACGGCGATGCCCCACAGCCACGCGTTCTTCAAGGTCCTGGAGCCCACGCGCCAGGCCGCATGCACCACCAGCGCRGTGACGGCGGGCTTGATGCCGTAGAACAGGCCGGCGATGGCCGGCACRTKGCCGTACGCCATGTAGACCCACGACAGGCCGACGAGGATGAACAGCGAAGGCAGCACGAAGAGGGCACCTGCGACGATGCCGCCCCAGGTGCGGTGCGTCAGCCACCCGATGTAGGTCGCCAGTTGCTGGGCCTCGGGGCCGGGCAGCAGCATGCAGTAGTTCAGCGCATGCAGGAATCGGCTCTCCGATATCCAGCGACGACGCTCGACCAGGTCCTCATGCATGATGGCAATCTGCCCGGCCGGCCCGCCGAAGCTGATGAAGCCCAGCTTGAGCCAGTAGACGAAGGCCTCGCCAAAGGTCAGCCGCTCGGGTGCGGCGGTGATGAGGGGGTTCGTGGTCACTGGCGTACCTTCATGGCGGCGTAGAGCGTGTCGAACAGGCCAAGCGAAGCAGCGAGCAGCGCATCATCATTGTCGTGCTGCGCCTGGAGGCCGCGCACGATGGTTTCGACGCCGGCCGCCTCGTCGACAGGAATCCCGCCGACATCGATGTAATGCACGAGTTCTCCGACACGGCGGATGCCCGGGTCGTCTGCCAGGCCGAAGCTGTGCGCCACGACCTCGAAGGTGACCTTGTCGCCCACGTGCGTGAACGCCGCACCATCGAAGTCGAAGCCAAGAGCGCCTTTCGGGCACTTGCCCGGGTCCGCCAACCAGACGAAGCGCGGGGAGGAATCGACGAAGCGCTGAATCAACCAGCCTGTCGCGAGCCGGTCCACCCAGGGGCGCTTGCGCGTGGCCCACGTCCTTCCCCGGAAGGCCTCGCGTGAAAGTCTTTCGATCGTTCCCGATGCGGCCATCGGCTCACCGGGGGAGAGCTTGCGTTCAATCTCCGCCCGGAGCGTTTCCAGGCCCGCTGCCGCCCCGGCTGCGCTCTTGCCCGGGAAGAAGTCCGTCGCCTGGATGGCACGGAGCTGTTGGTCGAGGCCGCGAAGCGACTTGCGCAGGTCTGGTTCTTCAGCGGACTCGAGCGCATTTCGGGCCTCCTTCAGCGCTTGCGCAAAGTCGGCGTAGGGCTCGGAGCGGTCGAACAGGGCGAGGAAGGTTTTCTCCTGCGCTTCGTCGCGGGCCTTGAGGACCAGCATGTGGGCGTCGGCACCGCCGTCCTGGATTGCTTTTTCGATGGCCCACAGGTCCTTCGCTGACGCTGCGGTCGAGGGCAGGATGTAGACGCCGTCCCGCAGGGTTCCACAGCCCGTGGCCTTGAGCGAGCGCCAGATGCGAACCCGCAGGCCGCTGGGCGACGTGGGAAGCGATGCGGCAAGGACCAGCCAGTCATTCATGTAGCAAGTATCTCACTGTGTGATACTTGCTACAAGTGCATGGCTTTCAGGGCATGCCTTCAGACCTGACGCGGTTGAATTCCACGGCCCCACGCCTGCGGCGAAGGCGCGAACGAGGGCTGTGTCCGGCCACCCGGGCCGGCAGGCCGCTGCGCTGGTACGGATGGTTCTACGGCAGAGGGAGCTCGCGCATGAGGTTGCTGCGCACCCACGTGAACGCTCCGGACTGGACGTTGTTCGCTTGCCAGCGGCGGAATTCGGGATCGGCTGACAACGGATCCGTGACCTTGGCGTACGCCGTCGCGTTCTCGAACTGCACGGTCAGGACATAGTTGCCCAGTTCGCCTGCGGCCACGCTCCACAGTTGCGGGTCGGGCGCGCCATGCTTTTTCCAGAGCGCCGCACCCACCTTCAAGGCGTCGATGACGGCGCCGAGATCGGCTCCGGGGTTGGGTCGAAGGACATATCGCGCTTCGTAGGCCATGGAAGTCTCCTTCGTCACAGCAGGAGCCGACATTGAAGCACTCGAGCGCTTGTGGGGCAACCGTCAATTGCCGCGGTCGCTGGTGCCCTCGACAGGAATCGAACCTGTATCTGAGTCTTAGGAGGACCCCGTTCTATCCATTGAACTACGAGGACGAGTGCGCCCCGAACTTTACCATTCGGCTCCGCCGTCTCCGCTGGCCGGCGCCGCCAGGCCCGCTGGTGTTGCCCCCGGCAGGGGGTGGGCGCCCGGACATGAAGTGCCGGGCAACCTGGGGGCGAGCAACATCTAGTCGAATTGGACGGTGTAGATCAGGTCGATCGCGCTCTGCTGCCCCGCCTGCGCCCGCAGCGTCAGCCGCCGCGTCAGGTCGTAGAAGATGAAGAAGGTGCCCAGCGTGCCGCCCAGGCTGCGCTCGTAGGTGATGTAGAAATCCCGCGCGACGCGTTTGCCGACCGTGACCGCGGAGTCACGCACGTCGCCGCCGCTGCCCGGGCCCTTGAAGCCGATCTCGTCGAGGCCGAAGCGGCTCGCCAGCCCGCCTCCGCCGCTGCCGCCGAGGCCGCCGAGCAGCGCCAGCGCGGCCTGCTGCAGCAGCACCGACTCGCTGCCGCTGGTGGCCGACGCCCGCCCCAGCACCAGCCAGGTCAGGGTTTCCTGGTCCGACAGCTGCGGTTCCGAATAGAGGCGCACGCGCGGCGACTGCGCGGTGCCGGTGATGGCGACGCCGGCGCGCTGCGAGATGTTCGGCCGGATCGCCAGGATGTCGAGCTGCGGGTTGTCGAAGGGGCCGTTGAAGCGTGCGATGCCGGTCTCGATGTTGAGCGCCTGGCCGTAGGCGCGGTACTGCCCGGCGACGGTGCGGACCTCGCCCGTGATGCGCGGCGGGGCGCTCAGGCTGGCGCTGCGGATGTCGAGCTTGCCCGCCAGCCGGGTCGTGATGCCGCGCCCCTGCACCGCGAAATCGGTGCCGAGGTCGAAGCTCACCGCGATGTCCGGCGGCTTCGCGGTCTCCGCCCGGGCGATGTCGGTCTGGTTCTCGGCCGCCCGGCGCTTCGCCTCTTCGGCGGCTTCGCGGTCGATCGCCGCCGAGCGCACCACGACGTCGCTGCCCAGGCCGGGCGCGGTCTCGTCGGGCAGGATGATGACCGCGCGGTCGGTCTTGATGTCGCCGCGCAGCGTGAACTGTCCGCCGGCGAGCCGGGCTTGCAGGTCGCCCGACAGCGTGACCTGCCGATCGGCACGCACCAGCACCCGCAGCGCGCGCAGCTGGGCCTGGACCGACATCCGGATGCCGCTGCCGGCCCCGGCGGCCGGCGCGGCGCCCCAGGCCAGCTCGCCGCGCGCCGACAGCGTGCCGCCGTCGCGCGCGGCCTCGCTGGCCGCGGTACTGAGGTTGCCGCTCTGGCCCGGGATGCGGGTCTGCGCGCCGGCACCGCCCTTCAGCGTGAATTCGGTGATCTCGACCCGGTTGCCGGCGAGCGTGGCCCGCAAGCGGCCATCGCGCAGGTCGAGCCCCTCGACCAGGGCCCGCAGGGCCAGCTGGTCGGCGTTCAGGGTGCCGTTCCAGCGCGGGTCGCCACGGTTGCCGGCCAGGGTGGCGTCGGCCTCCAGCGTGCCGGCCATGCGCCAGCCCGGCGGCGCCAGCATCGACCAGACGCCCAGGTTCGGCATCCGCGCGGTGATGCGGCCCGCCAGGGGTGCGTCTTCGGCCCATTGCCAGCCGCCCTGGCGCTGCTGCACCCGCGTGCTGGCCGCGACCCGGATCTCGCCGGCCCGTTCGCTGTCCCAGGCCAGGTTGGCGCGCACGGTGTCGCCCTCGGCGTCGAGCGTGAGCTCGGCGCGGCGCAGGCCGGCCGGCGTGCTGGTGCCGGTGCCGGCGGCGGCATCCATGATGCGTTCGCTGGCGGTGCCGGTGCCGTGGCTCTTGATGCGCGTCACCAGCGCGGCCTCGCCGGCCTGCACCCGCAGATCACCGCTTTCGCGCACCAGGCGCGCCTTGGCGCGCAAGGTGTCGCCGGCGTCGATGTCCCACTCGCCGTTGAATATCAGGTCGCCGCTGAAGCCGACCTGCGCCAGCGTGTTGCCGTTGCCCAGCAGTTCCGCCCAGGCCATCGGCAAGTCTTGCAACCGGCCCTTGGACTGCAGCCGGAAGGCGCTCCGCGCCTCGGTGCCCGTGCGGCTGAAGCGCAGCGGCTGCCAGTCGATCTTCACCGTGCCGGGTGCCGGACCCTTGAGCGTCGCCGCCGCCGCGGAGGCTTCGATGTCGAGCCGCGGACTGTCGCCCGGGACCCTGCGCACCTTGGCACTGACGGGACTGCCGAGCGCCAGCACCCATGGCGCGGCGTCGGGCTTCGCTGTGTCGAGCACCTGCACGCGCAAGCTGGCGAGGGCCGCATTCCATTGGTTCGGGCGCTCGATGCCGCCGCTGGCATGCGCATCGAGGCCGATCTTGCGGCCGCCCGCGACGGCTTCGCCCTTCAGGTCCAGCGTGGCCCGGGCGAGGCTGCCGGAAAGGTCGGCGCGAACGCCGTTCAGCTGGATCGCGCTCGAGGGGCCCGGCTCGGACGGCGGCCGTGTCCATTCGAGCTTGGGCACGCTCAGCGTGGCCTGCAGCGTGGGCTCGGCCGCGCCGCGCGGAGCCGGTTCGTTGGCATTCTGCAGCCGGCGCTGGACCGCCTGCCAGCCCCCCTTCCAGCTGGCGTCGAGCCGCACGTTGCCCTGCAGCGTGCTGCCGGCGAAGACGGCGTCGAGTTCGGGCAACCCTTCGATCCAGCGCTGCAATGCCGTCGCATCCTCGACCCGGGCCTGGATCTCGCCGCTGCCCGCGGCCGGTGCCAGGCGGCCGTCGATCAGCGCCGTGGCGCCCGGCACGATCAGGTTCAGCCGGCCGCTGGCGGCCTCGTCGTCGATCCGCAACTGCAGCCGGCCGTCGATGCTGGCGCGATGGGCCTCGATCCGCAGGCTGCGCAGATCGAGGACCTGGTCCTGCCACTGGCCCTTGGCTTGCGCACGCTCCAGACGCAGGCCCTGCAGTTCGCCGCTTGCACCGGCGCCGCCTTGCGCCTGCAGCGCGACGTCGAATTGCAGTGCATCGCCGGCCTGCTCGGCCTGGATGCGGCCGCTGACCGGCGCGCCGTCGAGCCGGGTGTGGAGGGCGCCGGGCTTGACGTTTCGCACCGTGGCGTTGACCTTCCAGGGCGCCGGCGCCGGGCTCCAGCTGCCTTCGGCGTCGATGCGGCCGCCGCCGGCGCGCACGCTGGCTTCAGGCAGGGTCCAGGTGCTGCCGTCGAAGCGGGCGCGGACATCGAGCTGTTCGACCGGCAGCCGGGCTTCGTCCCACGGGCCCGGCTGGGCGTTGCGCACCTGGGCGCTGGCCTGCCAGAGTTGCTCGCCGGCGGTCGCCGCCGGATCCGGGCCGGCCTCGATCTCGCCGCTCAGCAGCGTGGCCGGCGCCTCGGGCCAGAGCCGGGCCAGGTCGATGTTCTGCAGTTCGGCCTTGGCGTCGATCACGGGCTGCGGCGCCCAGGGTGCCAGGTTCGCCTGCAGCTGCGCCTGCATCGGGTTCTCGGCGCCCTCGTCCACCGGATGGAGCTCTGCCGCCACTGCCAGCCGCGCATCGGCGCCGGCCAGCGAGCCTTTCACGCTGGCCTCGGCGCGCACGTCGAGGCTGCGATCCTGCGCCAGCAGCGCGCGCACCCGGCCGTTCAGGGTGGCGCCGATCGCCATCGGGGCCGGCCCCTGCAGGCGCAACGCGGCGCCATAGTGGCCGTCGGCGATGTCGACGCCGGCGATCTCGAGCTGGTGGTGGTCGTCGCCGTAGCGGTAGCTGCCTTCCAGCTTCGTCGCCTGCAGGGCCGGCGGCCCGGCCCAGCGCAGGTCGTCGATCCTGAAAGGCAGTTCCACCTCCACCGGCAGCACGATCTGCGCGAGTGGTTCGAGCGGCTTGCTTTGCGCGCTCGGGCGTGGCTCGATCAGCACCTGCGCCGCATGCACTTCGCCGAGCTGCACCCGGCGCCGAAGCAGCGGCGCCAGCTGCCAGCCGATGCGGGCGTCGTGCACCTCGACCGCCAGGCTCTCGCTTTCCCAGCGCAGCCAGCCGATGTGTCCGCCGGCGCGCAGCGACCCGGTGACGTCGCGGCTTTCCAGCGATTGGCCCGCCGGCAGGTAGCGCGCCGTGCGCGCCAGCGCGAAGGCCAGCGACTGGTCGGAGCCCAGCCACCACCAGGCGCCGGCGCCCAGCATGAGCACCAGCGCGACCAGGCCCGTGACGCTCCACGCCAGGGCCCGCAAGGCGCGCCGCCCGCGCGAGCGCCGCGCCGGTGCGGCGGTCGTGGTGTCGGCCGGGTCTTCGGAAGTCATCTAGAAGGTGAAGCCGAGTCGAAGATGGAAGCGGAATGCGTGGACGGCGATCCCGTAAGCCAGGTCCATCTGCACCGGCCCGATCGGGCTGGCCCAGCGGGCACCGACGCCGACCCCGACCTTCGCCTGCAGGTCGGCGGGCCGGTCGGCCACCGCGCCGGCGTCGACGAAGACGATGCTGTCCCAGGCGGTCAATTGGCCGTCGTAGACGAAAGGGCGCAGCCATTCGATGCTGGCGACGCCGAGGTAGCGGCCGGCGATCACCTGGGTGTCGGGCTTGACCGCGCCGATCGACCGGTAGCCGTAGCCGCGCACCGTGGTGTCGCCGCCGGTGAGGAAATCCAGGGTGGCGGGGATCTGGGCGCGGTCGGCGGCGCTCACCGCGCCGGCCTCGGCGCGCAGCTGGATGCGGGCGTTGCGGCGCTGCGTCCCGTCGGCGTTGCTCACGGTGCCGGCCGGGACGAAGCCCACCCAGCGCACATAGGTGCGCGTGAAGGGCAACTGCTCCCCGGTCAGGGTGTAGCCGGCGGCCAGCTCGAGCGCGACGCCCTGGCCGCGCGTGGGAGCCGCCGCGTTGTCGAAGTAGCGGCCGGTCCAGCCCCAGTTGAGACTCAGCGCCGAGGCCGAAGGCGGCGGGGCGAAGCCGTGGTTCTGCGCGTAGTCGTACTGCAGGAAGTAGCTTCGGTCGATGTGATCGCCCCCCTGGCTGCGGCCGCCGCGCAGGCGCCCGCTGTCGACCGTGAAGCTGCCCGAGACTTCGCTCTTCAGCAGGCCCGAGGCGAAGGAGCGCCAGCCGCTGTCGTCGGGGATCGCGCTCCATTCGGTGCCGAGCGATTGCTTGTCGCGGTCGAGCGAGAGTTTCGACACGGCGCGCCAGCCGAGCAGCGGCATGTCGTTGTGGGAGTGGTCGATCGACAGGCGCGCGCCGCTGTCGGTGGTGAAGCCGACGCCGACCACCACGCGCTGGAGCGGCGCCTCGCGCAGCTGGGCGATCACGGGGGCGGCCAGCGGATCGGACTGGGTGTCCAGCGTCAGGAACACCGAGTCGAAGTAGCCGCTGCTCGCCAGCCGCTGCTGGGCGTCGAGCAGCTGCTGCTGGTCGTAGTCGGCGCCGAAGGGCACGCGCGCCAGCCGGCGCACGTTGTCGGCGGGGTAGCGCTGGCTGCCGTTCACGACCAGTGGCCCGAAGCGGAAGGCGGGACCGGAGGCATAGGTCGCGCTGAGCTTCGCTTCGCTGCGGTCGGCGTCGATCTGGGCCTGGCTGGTGAGCAGGCTGCCGGTCGGGAAGCGCCGGGCCATGAGGGTGCGCAGCGCGGCCGTCTTGGCGTTCTCCCAGGCCTGCTGGCTGAAGGGCTGGCCCGCGCGCAGCGCCCAGCCGGTGCGGATGCCGTCGCGCTGCGACTCGGCGCGGGGGTCCTCCGCGATCGGCCCGCTGAAGTCGATCTGGACATTGCTCACCTGTGTGACCGGGCCGGGGTCGACCGTGATCCGGACCTCCCGCGGCGCCTTGCCGCCGGGCGTATCCCGGAGCTCGAGCGTGAGGGTGGGCGTGAAGTAACCGAGGGTGTTGAGCAGCTCGCGCGCGTTGGCTTCCGCGGCCACCATCAGCCGCGAGATCTCGATCGCGCCGAGATCGTCGACGGCGCGAAAACGCTGGATCTCCAGATGGCGTTCGAGGTATTCGCGCACCTTGTCGGGCGCCTGGATATCGACCGTGAAGGCCTCGCCGGCCGAACGGCCCTCGCTGGCCACGGCGCTGGGGGGCGCGTCCGATTCTGCTGCGTCCTTCTTGGGCAACAGACTGCAGCCTGACAAGAAGAGAACGGCTGCAAACAAAAACGCCGGCGACCACGCCGGCGCATGAGATCGGACCACCCTATGCATGCGGGCATTTTGACAGCATGGGCAGGCCCGTCCGCGGGCGTGCCCGGCATCCCGCCTCGCTGCTCAGCGCCGGATGGTCTTCCTCGCCAGTCCCCAGAGCACCGGCGGGGTGATCATGCGGGCCACCGCCTTGATCTGGTCGATGCGGTGCTTCTGCATGAAGACGGTACCGGCCTCCACGCCATGCTGCCTGCCGGCCGGTTCGCTGGTGTAGAAGTACGCCGCCACCGAACGGCGGGGGCGGCCATCGGGCGCCTGCAGCGGCTGCGTGTGTCCGTGGTAGCTGTTGGGGCCGTGCGGCAGCAGGATGGTGCGGCCGAACTCGGGCTGGACGGTCTCGACGCAGTGCTTCTTGTCCCAGAGTTCCAGCCCCGAACCCCAGTCGGGCTCCCACCCCTTGTTGAGGTAGGTGATGAAGACCATCTCGTTCTTCAGCCCCAGGTGCGGGTGGCGATTGAAGTCCCGGTGTACCGCGAAGGTCGCGCCGGTCCTGGTTTCGTGCAGGCCGCCGCCGAACAGCCTCGGATCCGGCAGCAGGTAGGGGACCCCGATGATCGATGACAGCCAGTCGCCGAACCAGCCCGAATTGATCAGGTCGAAGTAGAGTTGCGTGGCCGGGCCGAGCCGGACGTTGAAGCCGGAGCGCCGAAGCCGCTCGTACTTGCTCTGGACGTCGGCCCAGCTCGTTTTCTCCAGCAGATCGAACTCTTCGACCACCAGATCCAGCAGCGCCGGATGGAAGAGGCCGTCGACGACCACGTGCGGATAGGGCTTGGCGTCGCGCAGTTGCTGCTGAAGGCTCGCACGCGCCTCCGCGCCGAGAAATGCGGGGTTGACGAGCTCGTCCAACGGCAGGCGCACACCCCGGATGCTGAGGAAGTCCCCCGAAGACGCCCGCAGGGGGGCTGGAGAGTCCGGCGGCGACGCTTGCTCGTGAACCGGCGGCTCGAACTCATGCGACAACAGGGCAGACATCGTTCCCTCCAAGAATTGAGGGCTATTATGAATCGTTAAGTGTTAGAGGTAACCGAACGATTCGATCTTTTGTCACATTTTTGGGGCTTTCCGTGCCCGGCAATGACGCTACTTACTTGGACAGCATGCGCATGGCGTCTTCCAGCCCGCGCAGCGTCAGGGGATACATCCGGTGCGACACCAGCTGCTGGATCACCGCGATGCTCTGGCGGTACTGCCAGACGCCCTGGGGTTCGGGGTTGATCCAGGCGAACTTGGGGAAGGCGTGGGTCAGGCGCTGCATCCATTCGGCGCCGGCTTCCTCGTTGTTGTATTCGACGCTGCCGCCCGGCTGCAGGATCTCGTACGGACTCATCGTGGCGTCGCCGACGAAGATCAGCTTGTAGTCCTTGTTGTACTTTCGAATGATGTCCCAGGTGGCGAACTTCTCGGAGAAGCGGCGCCGGTTGTTCTTCCACATGAAGTCGTAGACGCAATTGTGGAAGTAATAGAACTCCAGGTGCTTGAACTCGGTCTTGACGGCCGAGAACAGCTCCTCGACGCGCTGGATATGCTCGTCCATGGTGCCGCCGACGTCCATCAGCAGCAGCACCTTGACGTTGTTGTGGCGCTCGGGCCGCATCTTGATGTCGAGGTAGCCGGCGTTGGCGGCGGTCGAATGGATGGTGTCGTCGAGGTCCAGCTCTTCTTCATGCCCCTCGCGCGCGAATTTGCGCAGACGCCGCAAGGCGATCTTGATGTTGCGGGTGCCGAGTTCCTGGCTGTCGTCGTAGTCCTTGTAGGCCCGCTGGTCCCACACCTTGACCGCGCTCTTGTTCTTGCCCGCGCCGCCGATGCGCACGCCCTGCGGGTTGTAGCCGCCGTGGCCGAAGGGCGAGGTGCCGCCGGTGCCGATCCACTTGTTGCCGCCCTCGTGGCGCTCCTTCTGTTCCTCGAAGCGCTTCTTGAGCGTCTCCATGAGCTCGTCCCAGCCCATCTTCTCGATCTTGGCCTTTTCCTCGGCCGTGAACTCGCGCTCGAGCGTCTTGCGCAGCCAGTCGAGCGGCACTTCCTTGGTGAAGTCGGCCAGCATCTCGACGCCCTTGAAGTAGGCGGCGAAGGCGCGGTCGAACTTGTCGTAGTGCTTCTCGTCCTTCACCAGCGCGGTGCGAGACAGGTAGTAGAAGTCGTCGAGGCCGTAGGCGCCGTCGGAATTGGGGCCGACCACGTCGGCCTGCAGCGCCTCCAGCAGGGTCAGGTATTCCTTGACCGACACCGGCAGCTTGGCCGAACGCAGCGTGTAGAAGAAGTCGATCAGCATGGCGAATCACTCCTGGGAGGAAGGGGCGCGGGGCTTGTCCAGCAGGTAGAGGAGCTGGGCCCGCACCTCGGGCCATTCGCCCGAGCGCAGGCTGTACATCACGGTGTCGCGGATGGTGCCGTCGCGGCGCAGCGCATGGCCGCGGATCACGCCGTCCTTGCGGGCGCCGAGCCGCTCGATCGCGCGCTGCGAGGCGTGGTTGAAGTTGTCGGTGCGCCAGCCCACCACGTGGCAGCCCAGGGCTTCGAAGGCGTGCGTGAGCATCAGCAGCTTGCAGGTGGTGTTGACGTGCGTGCGCTGGCAGCGCCTGGCGTACCACGTGTAGCCGATCTCGACGCGCTTCACGGTCGGCAGGATGTCGTGGAAGCTGGTGCTGCCGAGCACCGTGCCGCTGGCTTCGTCGGTGACTGCGAAGGCGAAGCGGTTGCCGTCCTCGCGCATCTTCAGTGCCGCCTCGATGTAGCTGCGCGTGTTCTCGGGTTCGGGCACCGAGGTGACGCGGAGGTTCCAGAGCTCGCCGTCGGCCGCGGCGGCGCACAGGCCGTCTTCGTGGGACAGCGCCAGCGGCACCAGCGCGATGCCGCGCGACCTCAGCGTGACGGGTTCGACGAATGCCATCCTCAACTCCTCGGGGAACCGTACTTGCGCGTGTACCAGGCACGCGCCAGCTGGGCACCGCCGCCGCCGCCAAGGCCGATCAGCAGGATGCCGAAAATCGCGTTGTGGGTGTAGCCGCCCGGACCGAAGGCATCGAGCCCCAGCGCCAGGCCGAGCCAGCGGCCCAGCAGCGCGCCGGCGACGAACAGCACCGCCTGCGCCACGCCGAGCAGCATCAGCTGGCGCGTGGAATGCTTGGCCCGGCCCGGCGCTGCGCTCACTTCGGCCCCCACGCTCGGCACTGCGTGTCCTCGCTGCCCCCCGAGGGGGCGCGAGCTTGCTTGGGGCGGCCCGGCGCTGCGCTCATCGGTTGTTGCGCTGCATGAACACGAGCTTCTCGAACAAGGTCACGTCCTGCTCGTTCTTGAGCAGTGCGCCGACCAGCGGCGGCACCGCGACCTTGTCGTCCTTGCTCTGCAGCGCCTCCAGCGGGATGTCCTCGGCGACCAGCAGCTTGAGCCAGTCGAGCAGCTCGGAAGTCGAAGGCTTCTTCTTGAGGCCGGGCAGGTTGCGGACGTCGTAGAAGGTCTTCATGGCGGCCGTCAGCAGCTCTTGCTTGAGGCCGGGGAAGTGCACCGCGACGATGCTCTTCATCGTGTCGGCGTCGGGGAACTTGATGTAGTGGAAGAAGCAGCGGCGCAAAAATGCGTCGGGCAGCTCTTTTTCGTTGTTGGAGGTGATGAACACCAGCGGCCGGTGCTTGGCCTTGATGAGCTCACGTG